>JAFPAD010000005.1 GCA_017424405.1 Alistipes sp. | reverse complement strand
GAAAACCGTCCGCCCTCATTACCTTTCATTTTCTTGCACTATTGCATCTGCGAGGCTTTCATCAAAAGTCCTCATAAGTCATTGAACACCAGTGCCGCCATCATTATTTTCCCTCATTCGTTAGATTTTTCCAGAGATATTTCCTAACTTTGTACGATTATTTATCATTGCAATAAGATGTGTAAGAAATTATTGATACTCACGTGGCTTTTTTGTGGCGCAGTCATCGTGCCAGCATGGTCACAAACAAAGGATATTCAGCAGCAAATACAGCGTGGTATATCGCTGTATAATTATGGTCATTGCATTGAGGCTCGCACCGAGTTGTTGGCTGCGAGGGCTCAGTTGTCGCACGTGACCGATAGCCACGCCATTGAACGTGTGGACTACTATCTGGCATTGTGTGATAGCGAACTGAAGATGACCGATAGCGAGGGTCGTTTGCGCCGATTTTTGTCAGAGTATCAAGGCTCTACCTTCACTAATGAGGTGCAGTTCAAGGTCGCTACTTTGGCATGCATGGGTGATGATCAACAGTTGTCGGAAGCCGAGCTGGCAAAAGTGAATTATAAGCGCTTATCGCCTCAGCAACGTGAGCAGTATGATTTGAGAATGGGCTACTTAGCTTTTATGAGGGACGATTACGACACGGCGGAGAGTTATCTTAGTCGCATAACCTCAAAGGGCGAGTATGCAGCACATGCGACATATTACAAATCTTACATGGCATATGCTCGTGGTGAGTGGGATTTGGCGCGCGAGGGCTTTAGCTCGCTGCTTGATAATGCTCAGTATCGTGATTTGATGCCATTCTATGTGATGCAAATTGATTTCAAGCAGGGAAAATATCGTGATGTGGTGGCGAGTGGCGATGCTCTCATAGCTCAAACCACGCCCGAGCAAGCGCTGCAAATCAATAGAATGATGGCTGAGTCATGGTTTCAGCTTGCCGAGTATGGTAAGGCTGTGGATTACATGAACCGTTATAGGTCGGCAGGAGGCGAGATGGGTCGTGTGGAGAATTATGTGATGGGTTACTCGCTACAACGTCAGGCTTTTTATGGTGACGCAACACCATTCTTGCGCGAAGCGTGTGGTGCCGACGATATGCTTACGCAAAATGCGTCGTATCACTTGGCTGATTGCTACTTGCGAGAGGGTGATAAGACCAATGCTATGTATTCGTTTGCTATGGCATCGAGTGCCGAGTATGACCCCTCAATTGCCGAAGATGCGTTGTTTAACTACGGTAAGTTGCAGTATGATTTGGGTGGAGGACGTTTTAATGAGGCTATCAATGTGTTGAGCCGATATATTGAGACCTATCCCAAGTCGGAGCGCAATGCCGATGCGCGTAGCTTGCTTATAGCCGCCTACTACAACTCGAAGAATTACAACGAGGCGTATCAAGCTATAAAGAGTTTACCCAATCCCGACAACGAGGCTATGTTGGCATTGCAGAAGATAGCCTACTTTAATGGTCTCGAGGCATATACGGCAGGTGAGTTGGATACGGCAGAGAAAGCCTTTCGTGAATCGATGAACGCAGGCTCTAATGCCAAATATAGTGCTTTGGCATCGTTCTGGTTGGGCGAGGTTGCTTATGCGCGAGGAAATAGCCGTGAGGCGTTGCAGCGATATAAGAATTTCTTGGGTCGTGCGCCTAAGTCGTCGAATGAGTATGCTATGGCGCACTATAATTCGGGATATTGTTACTTCAATGGTGGCGAGGATATGTCGTCGGCAGCGCGTTCGTTTGATACATTCCTGTCGTTGTATGGTATGAAGGACTCTTATTATGCTGATGCATTGAATCGACGTGGAGATATTCACTACTCAATGCGCGAATTTGATAAGGCGATTGGCTGTTACGATAAGAGTATTGCGCTGGGTGGTTTGGAGGGCTATTATGCCCAATATCAGCGAGCTATAACTCAAGGTGTGCAGAATAAAAGAGCCGAGAAGATACTTTCTTTACGCAAGATTGTGCAAACAAATAAGGGCGACTACGTTGATGATGCGGTTTATGAGTTGGGAAGAACATATATCGCAGATGAACAGTATAGCAACGGTGTGAAGACGTTGGAGAGTTTTGTTGAACAATATCCATCTTCGCCACATTATGCTCAGGCGTTATCCGATTTGGGACTTGCCTATATGAATCTTGGACAGACTCAAAAGGCGTTGGAGTATTACGATATGGTTGTGAAGGCAGCGCCACAGTCGGCTCATTCGAAGAGTGCTTTGCAGGGCATACGTGAGATTTATGTCGATAGCGGCAATGCTGATGCTTACTTCGATTATGCTCAAAAGGTTGGCTTGGACGGCGATGTTAACCACATGACGCGTGACTCATTGTCGTATGCTGCGGCTCAGAAGTTGTATTTAAGTGATAAGACCGAGGAGGCTGCAAATGGCTTCAAGAACTATTTGAATAACTACGCTAATGGTCATTATCGTAATGACGCACTCTTCTTCTTGAGTGATTGCTATATCAGAAATGGTAATGAGAGCGATGCTATTGTAACCCTCACCGAACTTTCAAATCAGGGTCAGACACAATACACCGAACGTGTGTTGGAAAAGCTCTCATCAATGAGTTATAAGTTGGAGCGATGGGAGACAGCCGCTAAGGCATATCGTCAATTATATGATGTTACAGCCGATGTAGCCGTGAAGAAGAGTTCGGCATCGGGTTATGTGGCATCAACACTGAAGTATGCCTCTGACGATGAGATTGTAGCTATGGCAGATGATGTTGAGAAGTTTAATACCATAACCGAGATAGCTCGTCGTAAGGCTCGTTATGCCAAGGCGCAAGTGTTACTCAAGCGTGGTGATGAGGCATCAGCAATGGCGGTGTTCAAGGTGCTTAGCTCTGAGGTTAAGAGTGCCGAGGGAGCCGAGAGCCGTTACCTTATGATTGAGCAGGAGTATAAATCCAAGCAGTATGACAAGGCTGAGAAGATGGTTTACGAGTTTTCGGATAGTAATACGCCTCAAAACTATTGGTTGGCAAAGGCATTTATACTATTGGGTGATATATATCTTGATAGGGGCGATAGCTTCCAAGCACGTGCAACATATCAGAGTGTTGTAGATGGTTACTCGCCTGCCGATGACGGTATTGTTGAGCTGGCAAAGTCTAAAATATCTAAAATGAACTAACGATGAAGAGAGCCTTAATATATTTAGCTATACTGCTTTTTCCGGTAACTTTGCACGCACAAGTGGCAAAGCAAGTTGAGGTGGAGAAGAACTACACTCCAAGTGTGAGTACGGCGCAGAAGTTGGCGATAATTCCCGACATGACCGACACTGTGAAGATGCGTCCTGAGATTGATTATGCCTTCACACCACGCGGTTATGAAACCTCGCTTATGACCGAAAACTTCAAGCCAGCAACGATTGCATATTGGGATTTTGTGCGTTCTCGTATGCTCTATGTCAAGGCAGGTGCAGGGGTGCCTTTGGTGAGTGAGGCAGATGCTTACATCTCGACCTATCGCAAGGATAGAGGCTATGCTATGGCTTACGTAAATCATTGGGGCGATTATCGCGACCGTA
The DNA here is from genome assembly GCA_017424405.1 of Alistipes sp. Taxonomy (GTDB): domain Bacteria; phylum Bacteroidota; class Bacteroidia; order Bacteroidales; family Rikenellaceae; genus Alistipes. Next base: position 2,551 of record JAFPAD010000005.1, on the reverse strand, counting down.
TGGCAATAGATGGTGCTACGAAGGTTACATCGCATAATGCCCAAATGGGTAATCGCATAGGTGGTCGTGCGGGATTGTTTATGGGACGTCGCTTGTTGGAGGTGGATATATACGGTGATAAACAGCTACGCCATCGTTATCCCACCACAGGAGAGCGCATTTCGTATGGCGACTTGAATGGAAAGATTCGTGTGGGAGATGATTTCACGGATCTTAGCCGATGGAATTTCAATATCGAGGCGGGAGGCAAATTATATGGCAACGATGTTCGCTTGGAGGATAAAGCCAAACTCAATCAATCAAACCTATTCGCTAAAGCTGTTTTGGGGAAGAAACATTTCAGGATACATGCAGGTTTTGAGGGTGCCTATGGCGGTGGCGCGCTTGAGGCGTACGACAATAATGTATTGATGGCGGGCGCTCGCTATGGCTTTGGAAGAGAGAAGTTTGACTTTTTAGTTGGTGCCGATTATTACTACGATAATGTTGGTGAATTGACCAATTCTCCACATCACATCTTCCCATATATGCGCATGATGTGGAAGAATGCAAAACAGAGTTTTATCCCTTATGTTGAACTTGAGGGAGAGGTGAAACATCATGATTTTGCATCTCTGTCGTATGAAAATCCATATATTGCACCATCTAATGAGTTGGTGAGTAAGATGGTGGCATTGCCTAATGAGACCTCTTACAACGGTCGTGCAGGTTTTAGTGGTAATTTAGGTAAGGGCTTGTTCTCATATAATGCCTCTGCCGAGTTATCAATTGCCGATAACCACGTATATTGGTATAACAGTGGAGCCGATTATCTCTTTGAGTTGGCATATCAACACAGCTTGCGCATAAATGGAAGCATTGTTCTCCGACCTTCGGGCTGGTTTGTTGCCGAGGTCGCTTTGGGTGCTTATGTGTGGGCTAACTATGCTAATTTCTATAGCAACCGACCAAACTTTGATGTGGACGTCAAACTGCGATATACGGGACACCGCTTGTCGATAGGAGCAAATGTGGCATATCAAAGTGGTATTAAGTGGATGACGCTTGTCGAGGGTGGTGCAACAGAAAGCACACTTCCTAATTTTGGATATACCCAAACCCCTTCTACATTTACCGTAGGTTTAGATGCTGAGTGGCGTATTAACGACCATTGGGGTGTTTATGCCGAAGGTCGCAACCTGACGGGTAGTAAAGTCTATGAGTGGTTGCATTACTACTATGATACTGCGCAATGCCTTATCGGCGTAAAGTATAACTTTTAGGGTAGTGTAAGAATCTGTATTAATAAAATTAGGCGTATGTCGGAAATCCGGATACGCCTAAATTTTTGTTTTACCACCCCATTTCTGCGATGTTGGGTATAAACCTTATGTCGAAGCTCTGGTCGGGAAAGATGTCTATGGCAACTAAGTCGAACTCTACCTCTCCCATAACACTGTTTTGAGCCATGTAAGCTGCGGCAGCCTTGTGCAGCGCAGCTACTTTTGTGGAGGTGATGGTCTGCTCGGGTTGCAGCAGAGAGCCTGCACGACGGGTTTTTACCTCCACTACATGGGTGATGCCTGCTCGCTGAGCCACGATGTCAATCTCGTAACGTCCTTGTCGCCAGTTGCGGGCGCAAATCAGGTATCCCTCTTTGCGTAGATACTCCGTTGCAATCTCCTCGCCACGTGCTCCCGTTTGAGCTTTGGTATTCATTATAGCAAGAAGCTCAAATCGTCGCCAGGATTTACCTCATAGATGTCAATGCCCTTCTTGAATATGCGCATTTGACGTGAGCCTATGAGCTCCATCTTGCCGTCGTGGAGGTGTAACATGCAACCCTCGCGCAAGCCTACAACCCAGCGGCGAGGATTTGCCTCGATATACTCCAATATGCGCTGTTCACGAGTCTCGCCAGCATGACCTTCGGGGTTAGCGTCGAGGTAGTGGGGGTTAATCTGGAACTTAACGGCGCCGATAGCCTTGAATGACTCGGGCTGAACGATTGGCATATCGTTGGTTGTGCAGATTGTAGGGCAGCATACGTTGCTACCAGCCGACCAACCTACATAGGGTGTTCCCTGCTTAATCTTGCGCGATATGACCTGCATCAATCCCTGCTCCTGCATCTTTTTTGTCAGGGCAAATGTGTTTCCGCCGCCCACGCATATAGCCTCGGCCTGAAGAATCATCTTGCGAGGGTCCTTGGCGCGATGTACCGAGCGCACCTTGATGCCAATCTCGTTGAAACGAGCCTGCACCTTAGCTTCGTAGGCTGCATAAGAGAATGTTACGGCAGCGTAAGGGATAAAGACAACCTCCTTTACTCCGCTTAGAAATGAGCCTATTTTCTGGATTGGATATTGCAAATAAGGCTCTCCTGCATTGGTGGAGTTTGATATGAGTAATAAGTTCATAATATGGTGTTTTTTAACAATTTAATATCACTTTTGTAAAGTGAAAGTGTAAAATATTTGCCTTTCAATGCCAAAATTAATAAAAAAAGTGTTACATTTGCGCAGAATATGGAGAAAATGATTGAAATCAATCGATATTAAATTGTTAAACT
>JAFPAD010000036.1 GCA_017424405.1 Alistipes sp. | reverse complement strand
GCACTAACCAACAAAAAAAACGACATTTTTTACCCAACAAATATTGCCTTCACCACGCCCTAAAACAAAAAAATCGGGCATCTGCATTAGCAAACGCCCGAAACAATATTAGGATTTAGCTTCCTCTATTTCAAATAATCCTCGAAATACTTCGAAATCTTGTTGTAGAGATGAACTGCGTCCTTACCCATCACATTGTGCTCGTGACAAGGGTATGGATAGTAATCCACTGTGTAGATGTTGTTCTTCACACACTCACGCACGAAGCTCAACGAGTGCTCCCATACAACCACAGGGTCAATAGCACCCTGACAAATCAACAACTGTCCTTTCAAATCCTTTGCCTTGCTGATAAGGCTGGTCTTTGCGAAGCCCTCAGGGTTGTTGTGAACATTGTCCATATAGCGCTCGCCATACATCACCTCATACCACTTCCAGTCAATCACAGGACCACCTGCGACTGCCACCTTGAAGATGTCGGGATAGTTGGTAATCAACGAGATAGTCATAAAACCACCATAGCTCCAGCCATGCACTCCGATACGGTCCTTATCAACCCATTCGTGCGACATCAACCACTTCATACCCTCCATCTGATCGGCCATCTCAACCTGACCACACTGACGGTGGATAGCCTTCTCAAACTCGGCACCACGATTTGATGTACCTCGGTTATCCATAGCAAAAACGACATATCCACGCTGTGCCATATACATCTCCCAGCGACGCAACGACGCAAGGTAGTTGTTCCTAACCATCTGCGAGTGAGGACCGCCATAGACATACATGATAACAGGATACTTCTTCGTTGGGTCGAAATCCAGAGGCTTCATCAAGCGATAGTAGTTGTCATACTTACCGTCGGCACTCTTCACGCTTCCCAACTCAATAGGCACATAGTTGTAACCTACGGTAGGATCCTCCGCGCGGAATAACTCCTTTGCGGGCTTGCCATCGGTACGACCAAGCTCCACAACACGAGGAACATTCAACGAAGAGTACACATCTAAGAAGTACTTTCCGCTCTTGCTCACCACCACATCGTGCCAACCCTCGGCTGGAGTCAAACGAGTCTGCTTACCCGACTTCAAATCAACCTTATAGAGATGATTATCAACAGGCGACACCTCGGCTGAAGTATAATATACCGACTTAGCATCCTGCGCAACATACTGCACGCTGGCGCCGGTCTTTGTAAGACGCTGCACATTGCCCTCATCATCGCAAAGATAGAGGTTCCAATAACCATCACGGTTATCTGTCGCATAGATAAACTTCTTAGGGTCGCTCTCCAAGAACACCAATGGGTGCTGTGGCTCAACCCAGCGGTCATTATGCTCCGAAAGAATGTTTTTAATCATCTTACCGCTTGTAGCGCAATAAGAATTCAGGTGAACATTCTTCTGCGCACGATCCAAAACCTGAATGTAGATGCGCTGAGAATCGGGCGACCAAGTGATGTTTGTAAGATAGCGATCCTTATCGAAATCGGTCACCTCCAAGTAGATGGTGCTCTGCGTTGCCACATCATACACGCCCAAGCTAACCTGCTCAGAAGGCATTCCGTTCATCGGATACTTAATATTCTTCAACGAACCTGTACGAGTGGTGATATCCAACAACGGGAAATCGGTCACTGCCGACTCATCTTTCTTGTAGAAAGCTATCTTCTTTGCATTTGGCGAAATGAAGATACCGCCAGAAATACCGAACTCGTTACGGCTAACTGTCTGACCACAAACAATGTTCTTATCCGCATAGTTAGTAATGGCGTACTCCTTCTCACCATTGAAGTAGTAGAGATTGTTATCCTTCGTGTAGGCATACAAACCACCCTTACCACTCTGACGTGTGAGGTTATCACCCACCGGCACTTTATACTTAGCAACCACTTTGCGCTGCTTCAAATCAATCGTATTTCGCATACCGTGCGCACCAACAACCAACGAATTGGCATCGTCGAACGCATACGCAGGAAAAGACTTAAAGTTGGTATCCAACAATGAGTTGAGCTCCTCCAAAGTAATGATCACACTACTCTTGCCACTCTTTGCATCTGTTGCATTCAGGGTTGTACCCTCAACCGACGCATAGCTATCACTCTCACCTACCCACTTTACCGGATAAGATTTTGGCGAGAGCTCTCTATTAAGCACCACATCTTCAATCGTAAGGAGCTTACGAGACTCCTGCGCCGAAGCTATCACTGTAGTCATTAGCACCACTAAAACTAAATGTAAAAACTTGTTCTTCATACTATAAGTTACTTTATTCTTCTATTCTACACACCCTCCATCAATACCACAGCGTCCGTCTGCAACGACTTCTGAACGTCGATGATTCGCTGGTTACGGCTACCTCTAAAATGAAGCGACAAATCGCGTTCTGCCTCCTCATATCTGCCATCAACCAACACATCACACCACTCAAGCAGAGCCCTGCGCGTTGGATGTTGCACTATATCCTCGAAACGATAGCCCGTATAGCACCATATTGTCTTACTCGTCTGCGACTTAATCATCTGCGCCAAGCAAGTAAAGCCCTCAGGGTGAAACATTGGGTCGCCACCCGTAAAGGTGACATTCATGTCGGTGTCCTCTATCAGGCGAAACAACTCCGCCACCTCTATCGCCTCGCCTCCGCGTTCATCCCACGACTGTGGATTATGACACCCCACGCAGCGGTTTTCACACCCTGCACAATAGATTGAGGTTCGCAACCCGACCCCATCTACCGACGTGCCATACTTGATATCAAGGACTCGAATACTATTTGTGGATAACGCGGTCATTCAACTCAGCCAATTTTGCCTTATTCCAACGCTCTGTTGTACCAACCAAATAACCAGTAATACGCTGCAAACGGTCGATATCCTCGCCGCCACATTTTGGACATACAGCCAACTCCTGCTGAGCATCTTCATAGCCGCATGTCATGCAACGGTTACGATTGTGGTTCACTGAGCAGTAACCGATATTATACTTATCCAACAAATCGACAATATCCATAATCGCCTGTGGGTTGTGCGTCGCATCACCGTCAATCTCCACATAGAAGATGTGACCACCACCTGTCAATTCATGATAAGGAGCCTCAATCTCTGCCTTATGCTTTGGCGAACACTTATAATAAACGGGGATATGGTTCGAGTTAGTGTAATAAATCTTATCTGTAATGCCAGCAATCTCACCAAACTTCTTGCGGTCGATACGTGTAAATCGACCCGACAAGCCCTCGGCTGGAGTAGCCAACACACTGAAGTTGTGCTGATAACGCTCCGAGAACTCCACCACACGATCACGCATATAACGCACAATCTTAAGACCCAACTCCTGAGCCTCCTCGCTCTCGCCGTGATGCTTACCCACAAGAGCAATCAAACACTCAGCCAAACCGATGAAACCAATACCCAGCGTACCCTGGTTGATTACACGCTCGATGGTATCTGTTGGCTTCAGATTCTCGCTACCGCTCCACAATGCCGACATCAGCAATGGGAACTGCTTTGCAAGAGCTGTCTTTTGGAACTCAAATCTATCACACAACTGCTTTGCTGTAATCTCCAACAACTCGTCCAACTTAGCAAAGAAACGGTCTATACGCAACTGCTTATCCTCAATCTCCATGCACTCGATAGCCAAACGCACGATATTGATTGTCGAGAACGACAAGTTACCACGAGCAATCGAAGTCTTTTCTCCAAAGCGATTCTCGAAGACACGAGTACGGCAACCCATTGTCGCCACCTCATACTGATAACGCTTTGGATCATCTGCGCGCCACTTATCGTGGTAGTTATATGTCGCATCCAAATTCACGAAATTAGGGAAGAACCGACGTGCCGCCACCTTACATGCATAGCAATAAAGGTCGTAGTTGCGATCCTCTGGCAAATAGCTCACACCACGCTTCTTCTTCCAAATCTGGATTGGGAAGATAGCCGTAGAGCCACCTCCAACACCTTCGTATGTTGATTTCAACAACTCGCGAATAATACAACGACCCTCTGCCGATGTATCGGTACCATAGTTAATTGACGAGAACACGACCTGATTGCCTCCGCGTGAATGGATTGTATTCATATTGTGGATAAATGCCTCCATCGATTGGTGAACTCGATTCACTGTGCGGTTTATCGCATGCTGCTTGAAGCGCTCGTCACCCTGCAAGAAGTCCAACTCACGTTCAACATAATCGTCAATTGGAGCATCGTAGAGATGCTTCAAATCGATACCCGACAACTGTTCAATGGTTTTAATCTCCTCAACATAGCTTGAACGCACATAAGGAGCCAAATAGAAATCAAATGCAGGGATAGCCTGACCACCATGCATCTCATTTTGAACGGTCTCCATTGATATACAAGCCATCACCGAAGCAGTCTCGATGCGGCGTGCTGGGCGCGACTCACCATGACCAGCCACAAAACCGCCCTGCAAGATGCGATCCAATGGATGCTGGATACAAGTAAGCGACTTTGTAGGATAATAATCCTTATCGTGAATATGAAGATAGTTGCTCTTCACCGCCCACAAAGTCTGCTCCGAAAGTAGATAGTCATCAACAAAAGGCTTTGTGGTCTCCGATGCAAACTTCATCATCATACCCGCAGGCGTATCGGCATTCATGTTGGCATTCTCACGAGTCACGTCATTCGACTTAGCCTCCACAATCTCCAAGAACATCTCGCGAGTCTTCGCCTTACGTGCAATGCTACGACGGTTACGATAAGCGATGTAGCTCTTTGCCACCTCCTTACGGGGTGATTTCATGAGCTCAACCTCGACCATATCCTGAATATCCTCCACAGACGACTGTTCTGCACCTCGATACTCAATACGATCAACAATCTTATTAACCAAAATTTCATCTTCGCCATGCTCTGTGGTAAGCATCGCCTTGCGTATAGCGGCTGCAATCTTCTCGCGATTGAAGCCCACAATACGACCATCTCGTTTTACTACTGTTTGTATCATACTATATATTATTTTTATATTTTCAAGTTTAGTAATACTCACAGACGGAGCATGCAGACGACAAGACATACCGTTCTTGACCCCAAACACTCTTCATCCCGAAAGCATCTGACAACATCTAAGGCAGGTCTTCTGACTCACCCCACCCTACGCCGCCTTCCCATTGTCTATTCCACCTAAAAAATTAGAGCAACAGTGACCTAAAAGCATAGTGTATCAAAGGTTTACAGCTACGGGTATAGCTCCAGATTTTCACTGGATTCCCTTTTCATCTTGGCGCCACACTGCGCCAGACACCTTAAACTGGTTGCAATATTACGAAAAATATTTGCACCGCCCACAAAAAAAATATAGATAGTTATTATCCACTTATCAACAAAACAAATGCATCGTTAGAAAAACTCTTTTCGCCCAAGTGAATAATTTTTCTTTTTCAAAAAATTTATATCAAAAAACTCACTATGAATCAACTGTTTTACTATCTTTGCCTTTGCAAATGGGTCCTTGTCGGTGGCTACCGACGTAGGATAATAGGGAATACGGTGTGAATCCGTGACAATACCTGTTGCTGTAAGTTCCATTCCTTTAGGAATTTATCTGTTGCACTCTTTGCCACTGGCTGTTTAGCTGGGAAGGCGCAACAGAGGGAATAAGTCAGAAGACCTACCCTTTTGCATTATAAGATTTACGACCTGCAGGACTACGGGGCTGAATCAAAACTAATTTTATCCGTATAAATTTAGATTTTGCCCCTACTGCATAGGAGGCTTAGCATGTACCCCTATTGGAGTGTATATGTATATTAAAGTATTACGGCAAAATGTTTTGAAGAGGCTGTTCTGCACCACAAACGAAGAACACTTTATTATTAATTAAAACATTTTGCGTATGAAAAAGTTCTTTATTTTTTGCGTTGTAGCATTGGCTGCAACAGCGTTCACAGCCTGCGAGTATGATGACTCCGACTTGTGGAACAAAGTTAATGGTCTGGAGGAGCAGGTAGCAGACAACACTGCCGACATCGCAGCCCTTTCGGCTCTGATTGATGCGATGAACAATGGCAAGACAATCACTGGCGTTGAGTCCACCGACGAGGGTTACATCCTCACATTCAGCGATGGCACAAAGGTTACACTGCGCCACGGCAAAGATGGTCAGAACGGTACCAACGGTAAAGACGGCAAGGATGGCGACTCAATCTTCGAGAGCATTGAGGAGACCGACGACGAGGTTATCATCACCCTTACCGATGGTCGCGTTATCATCCTGCCAAAGAAGAAGGCTGAGGCTGATTATGAGTTGCGTGTGCTTACTTTCGAGGATGAGGATTGTAGCGGCAACATCGAGTTGGGCAATAACAAATATTACTGGTCAGAATTCATCCCTACTGGCGGTCAGTACGGTTCTGGTCACGGTAGCTACTGGT
>JAFPAD010000001.1 GCA_017424405.1 Alistipes sp. | reverse complement strand
CTCACGCCGATGGTACTGCCTATTTAGGTGGGAGAGTAGGTAGCCGCCTCTTCAAGCCGAGTTGGATTTATCCGACTCGGCTTTTTCTTTGTATATGTTTCGGAGGAGCTGGATGCTTTGTGGAGAGATTACGGTTGGATAGGCTTTGACTGCCGAGTCGGAAAATCTCAACTCGTAGCTTGAAGAGGCGTTCCGCCAACCATATTGACATTCCCCCCTAAATCCCCCTTTGGGAAAGGGGGACTATAAATTTTGGCTTTACTGACCGCATCTTTAGTTTTTTATTATCCTATCCTCGGCAAGTTAAGCGAACAGATTGTAGTAGCGGGGCTTATTACCTTGATGCGAGAATATATACCTTATATCATATATGCACAAAAAATTACCGCAATCCTTCAGAATTGCGGTAGAGGTATTAGTTTATGGTTTTTAGTTCTTTACTCCTGCTTGGCGGCGCGTTTGCGATCGACTTCGTTTAGAAGAATCTTTCTCAGACGCATCGATTTAGGAGTTACCTCGACATACTCGTCGGCTTTGATGTACTCCAATGCCTCCTCCAATGAGAATACCTTTGGTGGAACAATCACCGCCTTATCATCAGCACCCGAAGCTCGCATGTTGGTGAGCTGTTTAGCCTTGGTGACGTTAATAGTAATGTCGCCTTGGCGTGTGCTCTCGCCGACAACCTGACCGCAGTAAACCTCGTCCATAGGGGCAATGAAGAAGCGTCCTCTATCTTGCAACTTATCAATAGAATAAGCGTATGCAGTACCTGTTTCAGAGGCAATTAACGAGCCGTTTGTACGCATTTCAATATCTCCCATCCAAGGCTCAAAATCTTTCAAACGGTGGGTCATGATAGCCTCGCCAGCGGTTGCTGTAAGCATATTTGAACGCAGACCAATAATACCTCGTGAAGGCACTAAGAACTCCAAACGAGTACGCTCGCCATCACTCTCCATATTAGTCATGCTACCCTTTCGTTTTGTTACCATCTCGATAACCGTACCTGCATATTCATCAGGACAATCAACGGTCATCTCCTCGACAGGCTCGCACTTGATTCCGTCAATCTCTTTTACGATAACCTTAGGCTGTCCCACCTGAAGCTCATATCCCTCACGGCGCATGGTCTCAATCAAAACAGAGAGGTGCAACACTCCACGACCATATACGATAAATGAATCGGCATTCTGACCCGGAGCAACGCGAAGTGCAAGGTTACGCTCAAGCTCGCGGTCAAGACGCTCTTTCAAGTGACGTGAAGTCACGAACTTACCGTCGCGACCGAAGAATGGCGAGTTATTAATCGTAAAGAGCATAGACATCGTAGGCTCATCGATGGCGATAGGTGGCAGTGGCTCTGGATTCTCATAATCGCATATTGTGTCACCAATTTCAAACCCCTCAATACCCACTACGGCGCAAATCTCTCCACAACTTACACTATCAACTTTTTTCTTACCTAAGCCATCGAACACCATAAGCTCCTTGATGCGAGTCTTTATCATAGTCTCACCATCACGCTTTGCCAAAGTTACATTTTGACCTGTACGCAATTCGCCACGAGTAATCTTACCTACGGCAATACGTCCAACATAAGGAGAATATTCGAGTGATGTTACGAGCATCTGAGGTGTTCCCTCGACCACTTCTGGCTCAGGAATCTCATCGATAATAGCATCGAGCAGAGGTGCGATAGAATCGGTAGGCTCGTTCCAAATGTGAGACATCCAACCCTGTTTTGCCGAGCCATAGATTGTTTTATAGTCCAGCTGCTCTTCTGTCGCGTCCAACGAGAACATGAGGTCGAACACCTGCTCGTTTACAACGTCAGGACGACAATTCGCCTTATCAACCTTATTAACCACAACGATAGGCTTTTTGCCCAACGAGAGAGCCTTCTGCAATACGAAACGAGTTTGTGGCATGGTACCCTCAAATGCATCAACAAGCAACAATACTCCGTCACACATATTAAGCACTCGCTCAACCTCGCCACCAAAATCGGCGTGTCCCGGTGTGTCGATGATGTTAATCTTGTAGTCTTTATAGATAACAGATACATTCTTCGAGAGGATTGTAATACCTCGTTCGCGCTCGAGGTCATTGTTATCCATAATCAAGTCGCCATCATTTGTATCAGTACGTAACAAATGACCGGCAACGATCATCTTATCAACCAATGTCGTTTTACCATGATCGACATGGGCTATAATTGCAATGTTGCGAAGTTTTTGCATAGTAATTGAATTTATTGGTGCAAAGTTAATAAAAATCGTTAGAAATGTGCTATTTTTGTTCGACTATTCAGCGTATTGTTAATATGAAACATGTAATTGATATTAAGGGGCGCAGTAAGGTTGTCGTAGGCAATCTGGTTGAATTGTTGCCTCAGTTATTGCCATCGAAGCGTGTGATAGTGATAACGGATACCAATATCGATCGTCATTACCATAAGCTAATAGAGCAATATGAACACATATTAATAGGCTTAGGTGAGACGAGCAAGACCCTGCACACGATGGATATGATATACCGACGTTTGATAGAAATGAACGCTGATAGAGCAACTTTCATTCTCGGTATAGGAGGAGGTATTGTAACCGACATAACAGGTTTCGTAGCCTCGACATATATGCGTGGTGTGGAGTTCGGCTTTGTGTCAACAACGCTACTCGGACAGGTAGATGCAAGTGTAGGAGGCAAAAATGGTGTGAATGTAGACGGCTATAAAAATATGATAGGCACGTTTAATCAGCCTTCGTTTGTGATATGTGATGTAGGATTGTTGCACACACTCTCGCAACGAGAGTTCCGTACAGGCATGGCGGAGATTATCAAGGCTGGAGTAATTGCCGACCCAGAATTGTTTGCCATGTTGGAAGAGTGTGATTTGGAAACGTTGTCAAACAATTATGAGTTACTTGGCGAGATTGTATATCGAGCAATAAAGGTGAAGGCTGACATAGTAGAACGTGATGAGAGAGAGTCGGGCGATCGCCGAAAATTAAATTTGGGACACACCTTAGCTCATGCCATCGAAAAGAACTCCTCGAAGATGAATCATGGCGAGGCTGTTGCCGTGGGATTGTCACTTATAGCAGAGGCTGCGGTGCGCAAGGGTATGTTGGCTCAAGAGGATTGTAAACGCATTCAGAATTTGTTGTTGAGAGTGGGATTTTCATTGGAATCACCCGTTGAAATGCGTTACTTGTTGAAGTCGGTAACCAAAGATAAGAAGAGTGAGGGAGAGCAGATTTTTATCGTTTTCCCAAAGAGTATTGGCTGTTGCGAAGTGGAGCCTATGCCTATGGACGAGCTCAAAACTTTAATGTCTAAATAAGAGAAACAATATTAAAACTAACAAACAAAATATTATGAAGAAGATTGGTATTGCATGTGACCATGCAGGTTTTCAGATGAAGGAGTTTTTGGTAGGTTATCTCTCTACTAAGGGCTACGAGGTTGTTGATTTTGGTACATACTCAGAGGAGAGCATCGACTACCCAGATTTCGGTCATGCACTTGCTTCTGCTATCGAGGCTGGCGAGTTTGAGCAGGGCGTAGGTTTGTGCGGTTCTGGCGAGGGTATGGCTATGACTTTGAATAAGCACCAGGGTATCCGAGCTGGTTTGTGCTGGAGTGCTGAGATAGCTTCGCTTACACGTCAGCACAACAACGCAAATGTTGTTGTTTTGCCAGCACGTTTCATTTCAAATGATGAGGCTATTGCAATCGTTGACGCATTCCTTAACACCGATTTCGAGGGTGGTCGTCACATCCGTCGTGTAGAAAAAATCGCTTGCAAATAATTTAGTCATAATGGGTACAAGAGAGTATGTGATGCCTCAGATTTCAGTGTTGGAATTTGAGGTGGAGAAGGGGTATGCAAACTCCATAGAGAATTGGGATGAAGGAGGATTTTAAAAATGGTGTTTGATATGAATGGAATAAAGCTGTTTTCTATTTTTATCTTGTTATCTATTATTGTGAGTTGTCAAAGTGAGGAGAGAGGTGTAGATACGGTTGTATTAAGGCACTTATCCCTATATGCAAGTGATGTAGAGCCAACGTCACGTACATCATTCGGTTATGACACTACTCAAGAAAAGTACGTCACAGCGTGGTCTGCAAATGATGCCATGAGAGTTTTGGTAGAGCAGAATGCTGTTGTGAATGAGTATGTATTTGATGTTAAAGATGTAGCGTCGGGACGTTTCGAGTGTGATGAGGTTGTAGATGATGGTAGTGCAGTATGCGATGCTTATGGTGTTTATCCATCAAGTGTTGCTGTAACGAAAGCTGATAAAACAGCAGTAGTTGCTGTGGGCTCTGCAGTGCAAACCCAGCATGGTGAGTCGTCTAACCATATCGCCGAATTTGACCCATTGTATGGAAGTTGTAAGGAGGTAAATATCGATAATATTAATCTTTACATGCGCCATACAGCATCGGTTGTACGATTTAATGTGCAGAATGAGTCGGGCGTGTCTCAGGTGATAAGGTCGGTTAAAATAACTGCGCCACGTCCTTTGACGGGGTCATATACACTTGATCTGCAGACAGGCAAGACCGTGCTTGTCGATAATGGCAGTTGCGATGTGGTGTTGAATGTCGAAGGTGGAGAGGTTGCACATGGCAATTCGTTTGAGCTATGGGTGGCGGCAGTACCTTTTGAAATGTATGAGGGCGAGAAGTTGATATTTACAGTGACCACTCAGGATGACGGGGCAACTTATCGTTATGAAAAACAATTTACTTCAGACGTGGAATTCCCTGCCGCAAAGATTATGCGCATGGACGATGCTGTAGTGATCTCAGATGCGTCGCGCATGGAACTGCAAAAGAGTATAGAGGTTGATTTGACATCTTCAGCAAGCTATACAAGTAAATTTCCAACGGGTAAAAATGTTATTTCGGGCGTGGTTGATTACGAACTTGGAGGTTATCCTTTCAAGATAGAGTGTACCAAGCCTTATAGTTGTGGAAATAGGAAGAATCTCCTCCGTTTTTATTTTAATGGCGGCAATGCTTCATCTCCTATTGCACCAACTGAGGCTGACTATGCTTTGATATATCTACCTGTTTTTGACGGATATAGGCTGAGTATGGTAGATATTAAACTTGAAGATTCGGTGAAGCGTAATAACAATTTCAAGATTACAATCGCAAATCCTAATAATTTATCATCTTCAGTAGCATTGTCTAATAATCCACAAAATACAACTTTCTCAGATGGTAAGTTAGCTGCGACCGAGTTGGATAAACAATGTTGTATCTATATTCACTTCATTGGTGTGAATGTAAATGAAAATTATTGTAACTGTAACATCGAAAAAATATCTCTTACATACGAGATAAACTAATTGCATATATAGCGATATAAACAATAAATCCGAATGAAAAATCATTCGGATTTATTGTTTATATTCCATTACTTAATGGTTTTGTCTATTAAATAGTTATTTCGTTCTGAGGCATTTCGATTTATCAGCTCTCCCAAGAAGCCAGCCAAGAAGAGCTGTACGCCGAGTATGATAGCCAATATCGCCACAAAGAACAGAGGCTGGTCAGTAACAGCTCGCAATGGCAGACCATTTATCTGTTTGTATAGCTTGTCGGCAATTACCCACACCGTAGTGCCACCTCCGAGCAGGAACATAATCGTTCCCAAGCTACCAAAGAAATACATTGGTGAGCGACCAAAGTGTGACATGAACGATACGGTAATCAAATCAAGATAACCCTTTACCATTCGTTCCATGCCGAATTTTGAGACTCCATATTTGCGTTCTTGATGTTGTACCACCTTCTCGCCTATACGTTTAAATCCAGCGTGTTTCGCAAGGATTGGAATGTAGCGATGCATCTCACCATAAACCTCAATAGACTTAACTACGCGACGGCGATATGCCTTTAGTCCGCAATTAAAATCGTGGAGCTTGATACCTGACACAATGCGTGCCGTCCAGTTAAAGAACTTGCTTGGGAGTCGCTTACCTGCGGGGTCGTAGCGCTTCTTCTTCCAACCCGACACAAGGTCGTAACCCTCCTCCATAATCATGCGGTAAAGCTCTGGAATCTCGTCGGGAGAGTCTTGCAGGTCGGCATCCATAGTGATGATGACTTCGCCTTCTGCCTCCTTAAATCCACAATATAGAGCAGCCGACTTGCCGTAGTTACGCGCAAAGCGAATGCCTTTGATGGCAGGGTATTCTGTTTTTAGTTGCTCCACCTTTTCCCATGAAGAGTCAGACGAGCCATCGTCTATCATGATAATCTCATACGATAGGGAGTTTTTATTGGCTACACGGTCAATCCAAGCTACGAGTTCGCGCAACGACTCCTCCTCGTTATAAAGTGGTACGACGACAGATACGTTTAATCGCTGTTCCATGATTTTACTCTTCATCAGATGTTGTGTTGTCAAAAATATCAGCCTCACGTTTGGTGCCGATGGCAATAAACAGACCGTAGAAACCATGTGATAGACTCATCGCCAACACATTTGAAATTAATACAGGTAGGGGTGAGAAGGTATAAGAATGCATTGTGTTCTTGAGCATATCCATCATGTTATTATCGAATACACCCACCTGAGCATAGGTTGCAATCATTGTATTGTAGAGTTCGTTGTAGTAATCTGTAAAGAAAAAATTACTTGCTACAATCTGATAAGCTCCTGTAATGATACCTGTGAATAGACCTGTCGCCACCATAAATCCTAAGCACTGTGCATAGGTATAGCCCTCCTTAGTAAATTGTGAGGCACGGCGTTTTGTGAAATAGAATAGTAGATAAATTGTTAAAACAAAATTCAATCCACTGATGATAACGTCTGCGGTTTGTGGTAGATACATTCCGGCAAATGTGAATGTGATACTTATCAAGCCCAATATCGCACCACAATGCGACGCCTCATTCCAAAATTTATTTTTCATAGCATTTAGTATTTAATTTCTATTATATATAATTAAGGTATCACTAATTATCTACAAATTTATGTAAAAACACGCAATTTTAGAAGCCTTATTCCAAATTTTTCGTCCTACAACACAAAAAAAACTCCCCACCCGAAGGTGAGGAGTTTTCGTATAGTACCTAAAAGATTACTTCTGGTTCAATGCTGCGTGAGCCGCTGCCAAACGTGCGATAGGCACACGGAATGGAGAACAGCTTACGTAGTTAAGACCTGCGTAGTGGCAGAACTCTACTGATGATGGCTCACCACCGTGCTCACCGCAGATACCGCACTTCAACTCAGGACGAGTACCACGACCCTTGAACACAGCCTCGCGTACCAACTGACCAACACCGTTGCGGTCCAATACCTGGAATGGGTCTGCCTTCAAGATGTTCTTCTCCAAGTAAACTGGCAAGAACTTAGCGATATCGTCACGAGAGAAACCAAGTGTCATCTGAGTCAAGTCGTTT
>JAFPAD010000035.1 GCA_017424405.1 Alistipes sp. | reverse complement strand
GCATTGCAATCGTTCTCGATGGTTATGTATACTCGGCTCCTGTAGTGCGTGGTAAGATTGGGGGTGGTAACTCTTCGAGTTCGGGCGATGTCACTCTCCAGGAGGCTCAGGACTTGGCTAACGTATTGAAGTCAGGTAAGGTTCCAGCTCCAGCTCGTATCATTCAGGACCAGGTTGTAGGTCCATCACTTGGTGTTGAGTCTATCAACGCTGGTATGTTCTCATTCGTGTTGGCATTCTTCTTGGTGCTTATCTACATGGGTGTGTTCTACAAGACAGCTGGTTGGTTGGCTGATATCGCTTTGATTCTTAACATCTTCCTTTTGATGGGTGTGTTGGTTTCATTCGGCGCTGTATTGACTTTGCCAGGTATCGCAGGTATCGTGCTTACAATGGGTATGGCTGTAGATGCTAACGTGATTATCTACGAGCGTATCAAGGAGGAGTTGCGTGCAGGTAAGGTCTTGTCATTGGCTATCAAGGATGGTTTCTCTAACGCATATTCAGCTATCATCGACGGTCAGCTTACTACAATCATCACAGGTATCGTGTTGTTCGTGTTCGGTAACGGTCCAGTTCAGGGCTTTGCTACAACATTGGTAATCGGTATCCTTACATCAGTATTCTGCGCAATCTTCATTACTCGTATGCTTATCGAGAAGGTTGAGGCTAAGTGGGGTAAGGTTTCATTCTCACGTTCATGGTCTGAGAACTGGTTGGCAAACGTATCATTCGACTTCATCGGCAAGCGTAAGAGTGCTTACATCTTGTCTGGCTCATTGATCGTTGTTTCAGTTATTTCGTTCTTTGTTCTTGGCTTCAATACTGGTGTTGATTTCACAGGTGGTCGTACTTATGTAGTTCGTTTCGACCAGAACGTATCTGCTGAGGATGTTCGTACTGCTGTAGAGAACTCATTGGTAAGCGACGACGCTTCAAAGTCTTCAGTTGAGGTTAAGCAGTATGGTGGCGAGAATCAGGTTCGTATCATTACTCAGTATAAGTATGATGACACATCAGAGGAGACTACAGCTGAGGTTGATGCTTTGATTTACGAGGCAGTTAAGGGCTTCTACACATACCCTATCTCATTGGAGGGCTTCACAAGTACTCAGGACGATGAGAACGGTATCATCTCATCTGAGAAGATTGGTCCAGCTATTGCAAAGGATATGTTGTTCGGTGCATTCTACGCTGTATTGTTCTCACTCATCGCTATCGGTCTTTACATCACTATCCGATTCAAGCGTTGGGAGTGGGCAACAGGTGCAACCCTTGCGTTGGTTCATAATGCATTGCTCGTAATTGGTGCATTCTCATTATTCTATAAGGTTATGCCTTTCGGTCTTGAGATTAATCAGGCGTTCATCGCTGCTATTTTGACAATCATTGGTTACTCAATCAACGATACAGTGGTTATCTTTGACCGTATCCGTGAGTACATTGCACTCTATCCAAAGCGTGTTATCAGCGACAACATCAACAAGGCAATCTGCTCAACATTGTCACGTACTTTGAATACATCAGGTACAACAATCGTTACATTGCTTGCGATGTTTATCTTGGGTGGTGAGAACTTGCGTGGTTTCATCTTCGCATTGCTTCTCGGTGTAATCATCGGTACTTACTCTTCAGTATTTGTTGCAACACCTATCGCATACGACATTTTGCGTCGTACAGATAAGAATGCAAAATAATTTTAGGGTAAACTAAATAAAAAAGGTTGCAACATTTTTTGGTTGCAACCTTTTTTTATAACTTTGTGTTTACTATGGGCAAGTTGGTAAATAGATTGAAATTTTTATGGCTGCGCGTACGTCGAGCCATATCTCCGGTATATATGGTGCTGTTGTGCGCATCATTTTTGTTGTGGTATATTCTGAAGTTGCAATATACCTATACTACCAATTTCTCGGTTTTAATCAATGTCGATGGGGAACGTCTGCGTGTCCCATGTGTTGTTGAGGGTAAGGGTACCAATTTGTTAGGATATAAGGCGTATGCCAGCAAAGAGTTAAAGATTCCATTGTCTGACCTGAAATACACTGTATCTGATGATTGGGGTGATTCGGGCGAGTTGCTTGGTCAGTGGTATGTGTTGGACCCCCAATCTGTGCAGAGCGCCATTTCGGTGCGTTTTAGCAACATTAAAGTTATTTCGGTTGGAGATATTCCATCTATTGCCGTTCCTGAGCAGTAATGTGTGGCACAGGTCGCTAAACAAATCTAAATCATGTATAAAATAGGAATTACAGGAGGTATAGGCAGCGGTAAAAGTACCGTATGTCAAATGCTTCGTGAGCGTGGTGTTGCTGTCTATGAGTCCGATAGCAGGGCGAAGATGTTGATGCAAGAGAGTGATGCTATTCGCCAGCAGATAATCGCTACATTTGGCGCAGAGAGCTACAATGAACAAGGACTCGATAGAGCTTTCCTGGCTCGTTGTGTATTTGGGAATGCTGAGGCGTTGCAGCGTTTGAATGCGATTGTGCACCCAGCTGTGAGAGAGGATTTTCATAAGTGGTGTGACGAGCAACGTTCGCCTTATGTGGTGCTTGAGAGTGCTATATTGTTTGATGCTGCATTTGAGAATGAGGTGAATGCCACCCTTGCGGTATTGGCTCCATTGGAGTTGCGTGTGCAGCGTACCATGCAACGTGATGGTGTCACACGCGAGCAGGTGATGCAGCGCATAGAGCATCAAATGAGCGACGATGAATTGCATGCCAAAGCACATCGTACGTTGGTGAATATGCGTCAGGACTATTTGGAGAGTGATGTCGAGCAATTACATAAGATGTTCCTCTATGAAGCGCAATCACATTAATCTGTTTGAGCCTCAGGTGATGGCTATCGTAAATGTCACCGATGATTCGTTTTATGATGGCAGTCGTAGCATGTCCGATGATGCTATCCAAAGGCGTGTGAACGAGGTTATCGCACAAGGCGCAACAATAATTGATGTGGGGGGCTACTCGTCGCGTCCGGGTGCTGACGATATATCGGAGCAGGAGGAGTGGTCGCGTGTGCGTCGTGGACTCAAGGCTGTGAGGGAGGTGTCGCAGGATATCGTAATCTCGGTCGATACGTTTCGCGTAGGTGTAGCCCGTCGAGCTATTGAAGAGTTTGGCTGGTTGATTATAAATGATATATCGGCGGGTGAGCTATCGCCCGAAATCATTGACGTGGTGTCGGCGAATGATGTGCCCTATGTGGCTATGCATATGCGAGGCACGCCACAGGATATGCAACAGAATACCTATTACGCAGGTGGAGTTGTAGCTGATGTATATCGCTATTTTGAACAGCGTGTGGAGTTTTTGCAGTCGCGTGGTGTGAAGCAAATCATTCTAGACCCAGGCTTCGGCTTTGCGAAGAGTGTCGAGCAGAATTATGAGTTGCTGGCCTCTTTGGGTAAGTTCTGCGATTTGGGTTATCCTCTACTTGCTGGCTTGTCGCGTAAATCAATGATATATAAGGTGCTTGACTGCACGCCTGCCGAAGCATTGGCTGGTACGATAGCCTTAAACTGGGAGGCTCTGCGTCAGGGGGCATCTATACTCCGAGTGCATGATGTGGGTGAGGCTGTTCAGCAGGTTAAGTTGTATAAAATACTGAAAGGGTCGAGTCGTTAGCGAAGGGGTGCCTCTCTGAAGTATGTAGTCTATATGTTGGTCATTATAAATCCGCTGTGGTATGCAAACCACAGCGGATTTATATAATGGCTATTTATTTAATTCATTAAGCTTGGCTTGAGCCTGTTTTACTCTCTTATTTGCAGCTTCAAGTTCATTTTGCATTCTCTCTTTTTCGATGGCAGTTCTTACTGATGGCTTTGATAATTTTTTTTGTTCCTCGTAGAAAGCTTTTGTCTCAAGTTTTACCGCTTGAAAATTAGCGCGGTCAATCTGGTGCTGAAGTTTTGCACTCTCCTTCATGTCACGGAAGGCTTGCTTCATAAATCCATCTTGCTTTGTTTCCTTTTGCGCATTTGCTGTCATTGCGCATCCCATCACAGCCAACAAAAGGCTGATTCTTTTCAAATACTTTTTCATATTCATATATTATATTAAAATTTCACTGCAAAGGTATGGGTATAATTTATATCGAAATTTGATGAAATACCTGCATATTGGTATATTATGCAGAAAATAGCGGGTATTTAAGAGTTATAACAGAATAATTTGGTATATTTGTAACAAATTGTAGTGTTATGAAGAATCAGATTAAATCATACAAATGGCAGAATATCATTGATAAAATCACTCCCGAGAATTGTAGGATAGGAACCGATGTGCTATTGATTGAAGATGCTAACGCCTTTCGTGCAGAGCGGATGATTGGTGAGCACCCTTTTAAGGGAGATATGTCGATAACGATTATTTACGATGTTGGCGAGGCTGTCTTCAAGATAGATATGTATAAATATCATGTAAAGGCACCTGCGGTAATTACTATTATGGCAGGGCAGACTTGTGAGTTGATAAGTTATTCGGAAGATTTGCAGGGACGTGCGATTTCTGTGTCAAGTTCGTTTACGGATAGTCTGTTTGTTGGTGTTGAGAGAGGGTATATACATAGATTATATTCATCAATGATAAGTAATCCTCTAACAAATCTCGACAAGGATCATAACGTATTTAGCCAATATTATCAACTGCTTAAAAACGTTGTGCAATCGCCTATTTCTGAGTTCAAAATAGATGCTGCGCGCCATCTGACACTTGCGATGTTTTATGGTTATGCGCATATGAAACATGATTTAATGTCAAATATGAAAGGCTCAAATAGACAGGATGACATATATGCAGCTTTCTTGGATGCTGTGGGTAATAATTATAAAAAAGAACGAGAGCTCGGGTTCTATGCCAATCAGCTATGTATTACAGCTAAACATCTATCGTATGTTGTGAAGGAGGTATCTGGTCGTACGGCATTGGATATTATTGAGGATTATGTGATAACCGAAGTAAAAGCGTTGCTTCTATCCACCAATATGACAATCCAGCAGATTAGTGATTATCTAAATTTCCCATCCCAATCTGTCTTTGGAAAATATTTTAAACGTCTTATAGGTATATCGCCAAAAGCATATAGGAATATGAAAAAAAATTAATCCGTTTCAAAAACGGATTAATTTTTTTGATTCTATGTTGTATTGATTCTCTGTCTGCTTATACGAGTAACAACCATCTGTTTTTATCGTGATACAGCACCTAAACCTCCACTCTGGGTGAGAGTTTCGGCCGATATGTCAATGTTGCGGCATGAACTGTTGTTGTAGAACTCCACCGTAGCTTTTCCATCTCTATCGGTCTTGACGTTTGGATTCCAATAGAGTGTGCGGCGATAATCCTCATCTTTTGGTAGAAGCGAGTAGTCGGGACTATAAAACTCTACGGGTGTTGAGTATCCGTTAATCCATGTCTTGCGAACACCTCGACGAGGCTTTGCGGGCACTTTGCCAAGTGGGTGCATCTCGATAAATATTACAGCCGAGTATTTGCGTGTAGCCTCGAATTGAGAGATTTTGTGAGGGTCAGCCCATTTCATTATAGTCTCTTCGTCCTCGCTAATGTAGATAGACTTTATAGCAAGCAACTCAATCGCGTCCCACCATGGAATGTCGCCATGGTCAGGCTGATAGTTGATTATAAACAGAGGCTCTTTAGTCTTGTAAGTCAAGAACCAGCTATGCTTATATTCGCTGTCGGTCACCGATTGTGGCGCGATGGCATTTTCGCTTCGCTCCACAAAGAAGTTATCGTCAAGAGCTACCAGCAATTGATATATGTCGTTTATGGTCTCGCCACTGTCTTCGAAATTACTTAGCTCGGTTTCAATGTCGTAATACTTCATTGCGTTGGCGCGAGCATTGTATATACGTTTCTCTTGACTCTCGTCATCGCTCTTAACTACTACCTCCTTGATTTGGTGTGTACGTTCAGAGAGTAGCTTTGCAGCCTCCTCTTCGGTGAAATTAATCAAACCATTATCGCTGGCGGTGTCGGCAACGATTTGTGGCAGTTCCTCCTTGTTTGATGACAAGTTGTCAGACGATATCTGCATGTCAGAAACTTTGTAACTCTTAGGCTTTGGCGAGAAGCCTCTGTCGATAAGAATGCGGCTCGATTTAGCCTTGCTTTTGTCGTTGGTTACACCCAATACCAAATTCCACTTACCCACAACGTTTGCGGTAAATTCAAAACGTCCATCTTCGCCAACGGTCACAATGCCTATGTGGGTGTTGTCGCTTGGTTTTGTATTCTCATCGCCATCTGTTGCGGCAGGATCATCATGCAGTGAGAGCATTGACGATAGATATATATTACTTACAGGTTTATCCGATGTATAGTTCAACACCGTGCCGTTTACTGCAATGCCTTGCTCTGGCGTGTAACGCAACTTGAAAGGTTGTGTTCCCGCCCATACGCCCCAATCATAACGGCGCCAACCCTGCACCATCAGCAACTCGTCAAGAGCTATGCGGTGAGCCTCGTCATCTGCCTCGAAATAGTACGCAGGACGATGCACATAACCCTTAATCTCCGACATCAGCAAGAGGTCTGTCATGATGTTTGTGTGCGACTCTAAACAGTTATCACCATCACGCACCGCCAACGACATTGATGTCTCGATTGGTTTTCCGTCCTTGTCGGTTATGTTGAAATCCAACTTCACCGCCTCGTATGGCTCGTATATTGGCTTGTCGCTTTGTATATTGATATTTGCCACGTCGCCTGTGTGAGCGAAGATTAGACGGTCAGCTAAAACCTCACCAGCTGGGTTGGTAATTACTATGCGCGACACACCCGAAGGTAATTCATTCTTGGCGATGGTAAATCTTAGAGAGTTGTCTTGACTTGTATTGAGCATAGAGAAGCTACTTAGTTTACCTGCGCTGATGGTTGCAGCGCCCACAAGTGGTAGCTCCAACTCTGGCGATTTGTGTAGTGTAACATACACGCTGTCCTGAGAAGTGGTGTTATCCACCGCCATAACAATACCTTGTGCTTTCATCTGAGGCAGGTCGAACGAGAAGGTGCGATTTCCATATTTCACCTCAGCCTTGTCGCCTGATGAAGGGGTATAGGTGAAAGAGCCTCGTCCTTCGTGTCTAACGGAGAATGTTGCTACCTCAGCTCCCGTTGCCGAAATGATTTTACCCTCTACATTTATTGGCGTACCATTTGCATTGGTTGCTTCGAATGCTACGTGAGAGGGGAGTCCTGCGACTAAATTACCACCTTCGGGATAGAATTTTACATTTACGCTCTTCTCGCGTTTCTCTATTTCGCGGTTTACTCTATACTTGGCACTGATGCTCTTCATGTGTGTCATCTTGCGCTCGGTATAGTCGCCTTCGGTTTCAGGTAGGTCAAAAACGGGGAATACGCGTGAAAAGATGGTCTCCTCGCCAAAGTTAATCATATAGCGAGTGTATGCTCTTAACTCGTAGAATCCCGAGTGGAATGGTAGGTGAACGAGTGAAAAGTCGCCATGACAACGACCTTCGACGATTGGCAGTGTGTGCTTCTCGATTACATCACCTTCGGGGTTGAGCAACTCTACATAGAGCGTCTTACTTAACGAGGTGGGTTCATTCTTATCTGCTGTTACCACGTAGCACTGAAACCAAATCTTATCACCTTGGTAATAGCTCGTATTGTCCATGTGGACATACACCTTCTCCTGAGGGAGCGATCTGCCAAAGTTGCGAATCGTAATGGCTCTATTCATCAGATGCTCCGCCAATGAATCGGTTGCGGGTTGAGCAAAAGCTGAGATAGAAAGAAAGAGTGCTATTAGACTGAAAAAATGTTTCATCTCCGTTGGTTATTGTAAATACTTTGCAAAGATAAGAAATTTTATATTTCTTGGCAAAAGAGTCGGGTGAGATGGCAAAATAAAGAGGTGAATCCCCAACGGGACTCACCTCTAATAAAACTTTGTAGGATATTCTTATTTACCCCACAAGTTGCGTGGATATACACCAGCCTCGATAAGCTCCTCAATCTTAG
The DNA here is from genome assembly GCA_017424405.1 of Alistipes sp. Classification (GTDB taxonomy): domain Bacteria; phylum Bacteroidota; class Bacteroidia; order Bacteroidales; family Rikenellaceae; genus Alistipes. Next base: position 13,834 of record JAFPAD010000035.1, on the reverse strand, counting down.
CTACGAGCTGTGGCTTATCTGCCTGATATGTAACACCGAACCAATTAGCAGTTGTGCTCAAAACGCGGAGTTTTGAAGTACCCTTACCTACGAGCTCATTCACCATCAATGGAATAAAGAACTCAGCCTTTAAGTTAGCCTGATTTGCTGGATCAGCCAAGAAGCCCTTGAAGTACTCCTCAGAGTGAGTGAAGTAGTCAGGTGTGAAACCAAAGAGGTTCATTGATACAGGAGTCTCCTCCTCCAAAGCTACGTCGTCACCCAAGTCGTGGAACACGATTGTACCCTCCTCGTTGCGCTCAATCTTTGTGCGCTCAACGATAGATGTAAGGAAGCGGTCGTCGTCAATCTCGCATACACCGCGTGATACAGTACCGTTCTCCGACAAAGTCTTGTTTACCTCGTAACCCACCATGCAGTAGTGGTTCTCGCTTTCGCCAAGCTGGCTGAGGTAGTCGCCGATAACCTTGTAAGCATCAGCACCATAGAAGTCGTCAGCGTTGATTACTGCGAAAGGCTCCTTGATAGCGTCCTTAGCCATAAGCAAAGCGTGGTTTGTACCCCAAGGCTTCTCACGACCCTCTGGTACAGAGAAACCCTCTGGCAAATAGTCGAGCTCCTGATAAACGATCTCAACCTCGATCTTGCCACCGAAACGCTCCTTGTTGAACACAGCTGTGAAAGCATCAGCGAAAGAGTGACGGATAACGAATACCACCTTTCCGAAACCAGCGCGGATAGCGTCATAAATTGAGTAGTCGATGATAGCCTCGTTGTTAGGACCAACACCGTCCATCTGCTTCAAGGCGCCGTAGCGTGAACCCATGCCGGCAGCCAATACAAGTAATGTAGGTTTAACCATGATTTTATAGTTTTTTTAAGTTTTGAGTTTACAATTACGCAAATATAGTAAATTTTTTCCAATTCATATCATGATTTTCTAATAATCTCATACTTGAGATGTGAGAGATGCTGCGAGAAGAGTAATAATCATTCTTCAGCCTTCGTTTTTTAGGCGGGGTTGTGCAAGAAAAAGCCTTGGCGAGTAAAAAACACTATTTTATAAATGGCAATTTGTTTAATTTTTCCTATCTTTGTACGATGTAGTTATGTATGTCTATGAAAACAGATAACAAAAAAATAAAAACTTGGTTTAGCAAAAAGCGTATCTCGATGAGTGATCCTCTGCGACACGAGGAGGAGTGGAGTGTGCATATTTCGTCTATTGCACTGGTTGGAGCGATAGCAGCATTTGTGTTATTGCTTTTTGCGGTGGTGTTGGTTTTGGTAGCTTATACCCCTATTTTGGATGTTTTCCCCGGATATAGAACTTCGGCAGAGCGTCAGCACGATGAGTTGGTGCAGAATGTTATGCGTATCGACTCCTTGGAGCGTCGCATGAGTGATATGCTCACCTATAACGAAAACATAGCCATGATTCTCGAGGGTCGAACTCCTGTGGTGCGTACCCCTATAAACGAGGGCGACACTACACGGTTGGATAAGACATTGGTGCCACCTTCAGAGTTTGATTCGCTTCTGCGTTTGCAGATGGAGGGTGATGGAGATTACTCCCTGGCGCGTACGTTGCGTAGTCGAGAGCAGGGTGGTAAATTGATGTTTGCCGCTCCAGTTGAAGGTATTATTACACGCCATTTTTCGCGTAACGATAATTTCTTGGGTGTAGGTATTCAGTCGGCTCCTAATTCTCCTATCACCAGCATCGACGATGGTGCTGTTGTTGATGTGGTTACGGGCGGTGAGCAAGGTACGGTCGTTACCGTGCAACATTTCAATGGTTTTGTGTCGGTGTATCGCAACTTGTCACAGGTATTGGTTACAAAGGGTCAGGTGCTGAAAAGCCGTCAGGTGATTGGTTATAATGCCATGCGTGATAACGACAGCAAGAGCAATCCTTTGGTGGAGGTAGAGATTTGGACCGAAGGAAAGGCTATTGACCCTGAAAACTATATTGTGTTCTAAATTGAAGATATTTAGATGAAACAACGATTATCTATACTAGGCTCAACGGGTTCGATTGGAGTGCAGACTCTCGATATAGTGCGAGAAAATCCCGAGATGTTTGAGGTGAACTCACTCGTGGCGGGAAATAATTGGGAGTTGCTGGCACGTCAAGCCATTGAGTTTGACGTGGATTGTGTGGTTATTGCCAATCTCGATAAGTATTCATTGTTGAAGGAGGCTTTGGCGGATTACCCCATTAAGGTCTATGCTGGCAGTGATGCCATCGAACAAGTGGTGCAATCCTCTCAGGTTGATGTCGTGGTCAATGCTCTAGTGGGTTACGCGGGTTTGCATCCTACGGTTGCAGCCGTTCAAGCTGGTAAGAAGATTGCTCTAGCAAATAAGGAGACCCTCGTTGTTGGAGGTGATTTGGTGATGCGTATGGCTGCCGAGTGTCAGGTGCCTATCCTGCCAATTGATTCAGAACATTCAGCTATATTTCAGTGTTTGGCGGGCGAGCAGTCGCCTGTGCGTCGTCTGATAGTGACGTGCAGTGGTGGTGCATTGCGCGATGTGCCAGCGTCGGAGCTCAAAGACGTTACCCCCGAGCGTGCACTTAAGCATCCTCAGTGGTCGATGGGTGCAAAGATTACCATCGACTCGGCAACGTTGGTTAATAAGGGTTTTGAGGTTATTGAGGCCCATTGGTTGTTTGGTATGACGGCCGAGCAAATATCGGTGCTTATTCACTCTCAGTCGATAGTTCACTCGATGGTGGAGTTCGAAGATGGTGCAATAAAGGCTCAACTCGGAACTCCCGATATGCATATGCCTATCAGCTATGCGTTGATGTTCCCTTACCGAGCATCTCGACCTCAGGAGAGATTTGACTTTTTAGCCAATCCGACCCTCACCTTTGCTGAACCAGATAGGGTGAAGTATCCAGCGCTTGATATCGCCTATGAGTGTATGCGTCGAGGTGGCACGGCATCGTGTGTGATGAATGGTTCCAACGAGGTTGCTGTGGCGGCGTTCTTGGCTGGCAAGTGTCGTTTCACCGACATTACAGCTTCGATTGAGTATGCCTTGAGTCGCGCAACATTTATTGAGCACCCAACGCTCAAGGATTATGAGGCGTCGAATGACGAGGCGCGTGCGTTGGCTGAGGAGTATCTTAAGTTGAAATAATTTATTTTTTGAGATGGAAATATTAATCAAAGTAGTTCAGTTTTTCATGAGTTTGTCGCTCCTCGTGGCGATACATGAGTTTGGTCACTTCATTGTGGCGCGTATTTTTAAGATTCGAGTAGAAAAGTTTTACATATTTTTCGACCCTTGGTTTTCACTCTTTAAGTGGAAGCGTGGCGAGACCGAGTATGGTGTTGGCTGGTTGCCACTTGGCGGTTATGTGAAGATTGCGGGCATGATTGACGAGAGCATGGACTTGGAGCAGATGCAGGCTCCTGTTCAGCCTTGGGAGTTTCGTGCCAAGCCAGCATGGCAGCGCTTTATGGTGATGATTGCCGGCGTTGTGATGAATGTGTTGTTGGCAATGATGATTTACTCGGGTATCTGTTACAGCTACGGCACAAGCTATCTCGCTGCGGAGGACGTCAAGTGGGGCTACTCTTTCAATGAGGCTGGTGAGCGCTTGGGCTTTAAAGATGGCGATAAGGTTATCTCAATCGATGAGCAGGCTATTGAAGATGTTAATGATATTCGCCAGATGTTGCTTCTGACCGAGAGCGAGCGCCGCATTGTTGTTGAACGAGCAGGCGAGCATGTTGAGTTTGTCATTCCATTTGAGGAGTTGCTCTCTATGCGTCGTAATAAGGAGTATGAGAATCTCTACACATTGCGCGTTCCATTCATCGTAGATTCAGTGGCTGCGCCTACGGCTATCGAGGCAGGTTTGCAGGCCGGCGATGAGGTTATTGCGTGCGGTGACCGTACCAATATTGATGTTGTGGCAATGACCGAGGAGATCTTGCCTGCAAGCAAGGGTGATACCGTAGCTCTTACGGTGTTGCGCTCGGGCGAGCAGGTGGTGTTGAATGTGCCAGTGAATGAGGAGGGCAAGATTGGCGTTATCATGAAAGCCGATATGTTTGCTCCTCGTACACGCTCCTATACACTCTTTGAGGCTATCCCAGCAGGTGTGAACATGGCAGTTAAGACCGTCGCTGATTATTGGCAGCAGTTGAAGTTGATATTCCAGCCCAAGACCAAGATGTATGAGGAGTTGGGTGGTTTTATCTCTATAGGTAATATCTTCCCTTCTGAGTGGAATTGGTTGCGCTTCTGGAGTATGACAGCATTCTTGTCGGTTATGTTGGCTGTGTTGAATATCTTGCCAATCCCTGGTCTAGATGGTGGTCACGCGTTGTTTACTTTGTGGGAGATGGTCACAGGTAAGAAGCCAAGTGATAAGTTCCTGGAGGTGATGCAGTATATAGGTTTTGCAATTCTGTTGGCTTTGGTTATCTATGCCAATGGAAATGATATATATCGCTTATTTACAAATTAATGGCAAAGCAGAAGAAGGCATACTTTTGTCGTGAGTGCGGCTTTGAGGCGCCCAAGTGGTTGGGTCGTTGCCCTGCGTGTGGTGAGTGGAATACCTTCGCCGAGGAGATTATTGCAAAACCCTTGCAAGGAACCATGTATGTAGCCTCGTCGGCAAGCGAGCCACAACGAGTGAGTGAGATAAAGCCAACATCACACTCTCGTCTTGATATGCACAATGTCGAGGTGAATCGTGTGTTGGGCGGTGGCTTAGTGCCTGGCTCATTGGTGTTACTCGGAGGAGAGCCGGGCATCGGTAAATCGACCTTGAGTTTGCAACTTGCATTGACTGCGCATGGCTTGCGTACACTCTATGTCTCGGGCGAGGAATCGGCTGAGCAGATTGGTATGCGTGCCAAACGATTGGGAATCCACAATGAAGAGTGTTACATATATTCTGAGACCCAACTCGAGAATATTATTCATGAAATCGAAAATCAACACCCCGATGTAGTTGTTATCGACTCTATTCAAACCATCTTTACTCAAACCATTGACTCTTCGGCTGGTAGCGTTTCTCAAATTCGAGAGTGCGCTGCATCGCTGTTGCGCTATGCTAAAACCACCGGAACGTCAATCTTCATCATTGGTCATATTACCAAAGATGGTACTATTGCAGGACCTAAGATTTTGGAGCATATCGTAGATGTGGTGTTGCAATTTGAGGGCGATGGTAATAATGTGTACCGCATTTTGCGAGGTATTAAGAATCGTTTTGGAGCTACGTTTGAGATAGGTGTCTTCGAGATGCTGGATAGTGGGTTGCGTAGCGTTGAAAACCCTTCGGAGATTCTTCTCTCGCACTACGAGGAGCCGCTGAGTGGTATTGCTGTGGGAGCTTCGGTTGATGGTGTTAGACCATATCTTATCGAGGTGCAGGCATTGGTTACAAATGCAGCCTATGGCACGCCGCAGCGCAATGCTACGGGTTACGATTCGCGTCGTATGAGCATGTTGTTGGCCGTGCTGGAGAAGCGAGTAGGTATGAAGATGTATCAGAAGGATGTGTTCCTGAATTTTGCAGGTGGTTTCCGTGTAGCTGATACGGGCTTGGATTTGTCTATTGTGTCGGCTGTTATTTCGTCTTACTACGATCGAGCTATTTTAGATGGTATATGCTGTGCTGGCGAGGTGGGACTATCGGGCGAGGTGCGACCTGCACCACGTAGCGAGCAACGTATCAGTGAGGCTGCCCGTCTTGGCTTTAAGAAAATCATTGTGTCGGGTTTCTTGCGTAAAAATCTGAAGAAGCCTAAAGGTATAGAAGTTATTTTTATTAACAATATAGGTGAATTGCCACCAGCCTTGTTTACTGAAGGCGCATAGTTTAAGTGTGGCACTTAATTTGAATAATCCTCTTCAAAACCTTGTGTAATGAAGAGGGTTGTTGTTTTAGGAGGAGCAGGAGTTATTGGTAGCCATTTGTGTATTCGTCTATCACAAATGGGACATGATGTTGTGTGTGTCGATAGCCGAGATATTGCCACATCGCCATTGCTTCTACCTTATTTCCGTAGACGTGCGCTACGCTATATAAATCACAATGTTGTCAATAGATTCTCGATTGATTGTGACCAAATCTATAATTTGGCATCACCTTGCATCTCCAAGAGTGAGCCTCCTCAGCCAATCTCCACATTGCGCACCAATCTCATAGGCTCAATAAATGCCTTAGATGTAGCTCGCCGCACACGTGCGAAGGTTGTATTTGCCTCTTCGTGTGATGTGTATGGCATGTATGGACAACATCACTATGGGGAAGATGAATCTTCGTTGGGTCATATCTCAACCTTCGCCGAAAGTAAACGTGCTGCCGAAGCATTGCATTATGCATACCAGCAGGAGTGGGGTATATCGTGTCGCGTAGCGAGGTTTTTTACGACGTATGGCACGGGTTGCCAGGCCGAAGATGGTCGTGTTGTGGTGCGAATGATTATGTCGGCGTTGCGAGGTGAGGATATAATCATTCATGGCAGCGGCGAACAACGTCGTACGTTTTGTTGGGTGGGTGATGCTGTCGATTGTTTAATTCGCTTAATGTCTTTGCCTGATAGAGATCATCTTTCGGCTGTGAATATTGGAGCATCACACGAAATATCTATCAAAGCTCTTGCTGAAAAGATTATTCTACTTGCGGGTAGCCGTTCTCGCATACGGCATGTTGAGCCTCGCTTGAATGACTCCCGACGTGTTGTTCCCGATTTGTCGCTTGCACGTACGCATCTCGGCTGGATGCCAACTACAACGCTCAACACGGGATTGCGCCATACGATTGAATATCTGAAAACTATTACTTCGAAGCGGAGTGTGAAGAGTATTGTAATAACATAAATTTGATATGATATGACTTTAGACGATTTTAAATCAATTATTTCTGTGGGCGACAGATTTGTGTTGGTAGATTTTTTTGCCGTGTGGTGTGGACCATGTAAGGTAATGCACCCTGTGATGGATGCCGTTGAGGCTCAAATGGGCGCGACGTTAGATGTGATTCGCTTAGATGTCGATAATTTCGAAAATCACGACGTGGTTAGCCAATTCCGCATCAATGCCGTGCCTACGTTCATACTCTTTTACGAAGGAAGACAAGTGTGGCGCAGAAGCGGAGTGATGTCCGAGTCGGAATTTATTGAAGAACTCCGTTATCAGGAGCGGGTAGCTGTATATTAAGGTTATTTATACATTCTCCAACTCATCTCGTCGGCTATGTACTCTGTGCAAGATGAGGGTGCGAAACATTTTAACACCTCTTCTACCTCAAGGCTGAGAGATGGGTTTTGGTATGCTGCGTCTAATAATGCCACAACGCCTTGTGCTATTGGTCGTTCATTGGGGTATTGAGCCACTAAGTTGGGTAATGCCTCCAACTCCTGCTTTGTTATTGAGCATCGAGCCATTGCCATTAATGCGGCGTATGCGGCAAACAAATTTTCGCTTGATATCCAACTGTGGAATATTTCATTGACGTGTGGAGTGTGACGAAGCAGAGCAAAAGCACACTCTTCTGCTATTTCTGAGTTGATGATGGCATCAGCCCACTGCTTTGAATTGTCTAATGACAAAAGTGCAGGTTGCGCAATGTGCATTGCGGCAAGTTTTAGCTCACGAACTTGTTGGCGAAGCAAGTAAAGTGCAAAATCGTAATCTTGCTCCTCTTCTTTGGCTATGCTACGTATTGTTGGTAGACTTACGCCATAGTTGAGCCCATAATCTTTGCCGTAATAAAACATGCTGTCGGCAACGGCGCCGTTCATCTGCTTGCGCATCTTGCCCAGCAGGGAAATCATCTTTGATGTATTGTCGCTCATGATAATAAAGGCTGCTTTGTTTAAGCAGCCTTGTGTGTTTTAATTACTTCTTTATTGTTGGCGTTAAAACGTATGTTGTGCGTCCTAATTCATAGATAGGCAATACAGCAACATCTCCCACAACTCTCTCTGCAACAACAACCGAACATGTGCTGTTGTTTGCTAAGCGAATGGCTGTCGCTAACTTGTTTGTAGCCTCCACCTCTTTTGTGTAATTTAGCTTTGGGGCTGTTGGAGAAGGGGTGAGAGAGAGCTTGATAACATCACCCTCGCCAGAAGTTGCAGGCTGCAATCCTGCCTGTGCGCTGATGCGAGCAATGGTGTATTCGGTGATGTCTAATGCCAACGGAATAGTGTATGTGTGGGTTGTTGTAGTTGTTATTTTCTTACCTAAGAACAACTCCATATAATCTTGTTCCTTCTTATCTAACTCAGCCAACGCATCTTTTAAGCCTGCGCCAAACACATTCTCTCCTGCTTCACCTGTGATAAGCTCCATGCGATGTCTGCGTATTGAGAAGATAGCCTGCGCCGCCTGTTGCGCAGCGTCCTCAATGCTCATAATCGAAGATGATGTACGCTCAGCCGATATGCGAGCAAACTCGGTGTCGCTACCCAGGTAAGAATCTACACGTGTACGCTTGTTGCGCTTCTCCTTGATGGTGGAGTTAGCCTTCGCAATGGCAATTTGCGCGTCAGTTACGGCGTATGAAGTGCGACCTACAAGGGCAGGGCGTACGTCTAAAAATTTCTGGGCATATTTAGCGTAAGGACCCACAACGGTTTGCACCTTCTCCACCGTGAGCTGCACCTGAAGAGTGGTGCATGGGTCTGTTATAACCAATTCTCCTGCTGAATTGTAGTGCACGCCAATAACAGAATAAGTCGTGTTATTTTGAGCAAAAAGACCGGCGATTGAACATAGAGTCAATGCCATGAATGATATTATACGTTTCATTGTTAAATGTTTTTTTATAGTAGTGTCAGCAAATATACTTGTTTTGTACGGATAATCAAAATTTTAGATAAAAATCCTTTGTTAAAGCTCTATACTCCTTGCTGAAATTCTTACCCTCATCTTCGATACATAAGCGGTCGGTTGTGGGGATTGTTTCGGGTGGAGTGGTTTGTAACTCCATCAATACTCTCCTTACTCCACTCTGTGGCGTGGACCACAATTCTGTGCAACGAGTGAGGAATAGTTTGCCACGCGCTGCCGATAGGAATAATTTGGATTCGGCGGGTGGTAGTATGAGCGCAAATATTCCGCTTGGCGCCAGCAGGCGCAAGACACCTTTGGTGAGCTCATCGAACGAGAGTGTCGAGGTGTGGCGTGCTGTGGAGCGTTTGTCGTCGGGCGAGAGTAGAGAATCAACAAAGTAGGGTGGGTTTGATACTATGACATCGAACTTTCCCTCTGGTGAAAACTTCTGCAACGAAGAGTGGTACAAGCTAATTCGACTGCTCCATGCACATGCGTCGATATTTTCGTTCGCCTGCTTAATGCAATCGGCATCAATGTCAATGGCTGAGATTGTGGCAGTGCTGTGTCGTTGGGCTATCATTATGGCAATCAGTCCACTACCTGTTCCTATATCAAGTATTTGTTTTGCTTGTTGAGGTAGTGTAGCCCAAGCTCCGAGCAACGTGCCATCGGTGCCTACCTTCATGGCGCAATGCTCGTGACAAATATGAAATTGTTTGAATGTAAACCCTTTACCTCGCATATGTAAAAATTACTTTAGATAACCATCTATTCCCGCACCAAACAGCGAATAGTCATATTTTACTGGGTCCTCAGCATCAAATTTTTGTAGCGCTGAAGTTATCTCAGCCGTGGCTTTCCAATCGTTTTGCTTGCGGTTGAGAAGTCCCAAAGCTCGTCCCATATTACCCGTGTGAAGGTCTAAAGGAAGGTATAGTGCCGACATGGGAATCTTACGCCATAAACCAAAATCAACCCCTCTATCATCGTGGCGCACAAACCATCGTAAGTACATATTCAATCGCTTGCATGCAGCTCCCTTGTCGATTGAGGAGAGGTGCTTTTCGCAGTGAGTGTCGTGGTCGCACGAGAAGAACTCCTTACGGAATAGCGATAGCACTTGCGTCATATCCTGTGTGGCTACATAGTTCTGTTCGAAGAACTCGCCTATGCCGCCCCAGCGTGTAATGATGTGACGCATGCAGAGGACGAAATCGGTAAAATCTTGTCCGTTGAAGGTGCGGTGAACGTAGGTTTGTAGGTGACGAAGTTCCTCTTGTGAAGCGTTGCGCACAAAGTCGGCGGGCGCATAATCCATGTACTGCATCATGCGACGAGCACTCTTGACGATGGCTTTGCGATTACCCCAAGCGATGGCGGCAGCCAGAAAGCCCGATATCTCGCGGTCGTGACGGTCGGAAAACGTGTGGGGTATGCTTATTGGGTCGGGCTCGATAAACTCCGTACGATTATATTTGTCGTACAGGAACTCAAGTAGTTCGTGTAGCTCTTCGTGTTGCATAGGGTTAGATTATCTCTCCGTCACGCATCGTAATCTTGCGGTCTGCCATAGACGCCAAGCCTTCGTCGTGAGTGACGATAATGGTTGTTTGCCCCAACTCCTCGCGCATGCGGAAGAATAAGGAGTGTATTTCATCGCGGTTTTTCGAGTCGAGGTTACCCGACGGCTCATCGGCTAAGAGTAGAGCTGGACGGTTGATTAGAGCGCGAGCTATGGCTACACGCTGCTGCTCACCTCCCGATAGTGCGCTTGGTTTGTGCGAGGTGCGCTCTGAAAGATTCATCATCTTGAGAAGTTTCAATGCCTCCTGCTCCACCTCTTTTGCATCACGACGTGCTATTAGGGCAGGAATCATCACATTCTCCAGTGCCGAAAATTCTGGCAAGAGGTGATGAAACTGAAATACAAATCCTATCTTGCGGTTGCGGAAGTCCGAGAGTTTATTGTCGTTTAGTGCGTTTACTTGTTCGCCATCGATAAGTAGCGAGCCGCTATCCATTGTCGACAACGTGCCGAGAATTTGTAGTAGCGTAGTCTTTCCCGCGCCGCTCTGACCCACAATCGACACCACCTCATGAGGCTTCACCTCCAGCGATACGCCTTTCAACACCTCCAGCGTGCCGTAACTTTTACGTATGTTTTCTGCCTTGATCATATTACAAAGGTAAATAATATTAATTCAAAATTCAAAATTATTTGTCAGATGTGTGTTATTTGAGAAAAAAAGTGTATCTTTGCGCGCTATGTTTAACTAAATTAACTTTTTGAGAAAATGCCAAAAATGAAAACAAATGCCGCTGCGAAGAAGAGATTTACTTTCACCGGCACAGGTAAGATTAAGCGTAAGCACGCTTATCACAGTCACATCCTGACAAAAAAGACTAAGAAGCAGAAGCGTAACTTGTGTTATTCTTCAACTGTATCTGCAGCCGACGAGGCTAAGATCAAGAACTTGTTGGTTAAATAATTAACCGCAGGGAAATTAACTTTATTTTATTAACAATCGGGACAAAATAGCCCTAAAGAGTGAGAGAGAATCTCACCGCTATGAGTTCCATCAAAAACTTATTTTACTATGCCACGTTCAGTCAACGCTGTTGCGTCACGCGCAAGAAGAAAGAAGGTTTTGAAACTTGCCAAGGGTAACTTTGGTTCAAGGGGAAACGTATGGACAGTTGCGAAAAACACTGTCGAGAAGGGTTTGCAGTATGCGTATGCACACCGTCAAATCAAGAAGAGAACATATCGTTCATTGTGGATCACACGTATCAACGCTGCGGTTCGCGCTTACGGTATGACTTATTCAGAGTTTATGGGTAAGGTAAATGCGAAGGGTATCGAGCTTAACCGCAAGGTTTTGGCTGACCTCGCTATGAACGAGCCTAAGGCATTTGAAGCAATCGTTAATGCAGTGAAATAGCGATAACCCTCGGGTTATTAATGGGCGACATCTTCGGGTGTCGCTTTTTTTTGTGTTGAGCCACAATACTTTTTTGATTGCTTTTATTTGGAAATGAGATTGTTTAGGGTTATTTTTGTAAAAATGAACGAAAAACCTAAATATGATTACTGTAACTAAACTTTTTAAGAAGATTGCTATTCTCTCCCTCTTTGCGATGTTGGCAACAACAGCGACAGCGCAGATGAACAACGATGTGGAGAAGATGACCCTCAAGGGCGTTATGGGTGAGCGTTTTGATGCCAACCTTGAGCAATGGTTGCTCACAGCACCCTATGCCAACCCAGGAATGTTGCAGATGTATTCTCGCCGCAACGAGCCTCACCAGATAAAGATGAAGTGGTACGGAGAGTTTACGGGTAAATATCTCACAAGCGCGGCGTTGTGCTACGCTATGCAGCCTGACGAGCGACTGAAGCAGAGCATTGAGTATGTAGTGTCGGAGTTGGCGAAGGCGCAGGATACCGATGGCTACCTCGGCGTATGGCCCGATGATAAGAAACTGACAGGCATCGCGCGTGGCGGTCACGGCAAGTCCTGGGATGCGTGGGCGCACTATCACAATATGCTCGGCTTGTACTACTGCTACCATATCTTGGACAATGAGCAGGCGAAGGATGTGTTGCTCAAGGCGGCGGATTGCCTCTACCAGCACTTCTATGTGAATAAGAACCTCATTGACGAAGATAAGGACGGCACAGATGCGGCTATCGGTCATATCTTTGCTCTGCTCTACAAGATGACCAAAGACGAGCGTCACCTCCAGATGGTTCATCACACTTTGGCAACATTTGAAACAGAGCAGGGTGGTGACTACTATCGTGCTGGTCTGGAGAATGTGCCTTTCTACCAGATGAAGCGTCGTCGCTGGGAGTGTTTGCATGCTATTGAGACTATTTATGAGTATGCCCGCATATCGGGTTTACTCTCTTATAAAGACTCTTTTGCGAATATCTGGCGTAGCATCCAGCAGTATGACCGTCACAATACAGGAGGCTTCTCGTCGGGCGAGGCTGCTTGCGGAAATCCTTACGACACGCGCGCCATTGAGACCTGCTGTACCATTGCGTGGATGGCTATGACGATTGATATGCTGGAGATGACCAAAGATTCTCGTATCGCCGACGAGTTGGAACTCTCTACTTGGAATGGCTTTTTGGGTGCGCAACACCCATCGGGTCGCTTCTTTACCTACAACACACCAATGTTGGGCGACAAGAAGGCGAGTGCCGATGACATCGTTTTTCAGGCTATCGCAGGTAGTAGCGAGTTGAACTGCTGCTCGGTGAATGCGCCTCGTGGCTTCGGTATGATTGGTCAGTGGGGTATGTATGTTGATGATAAGATGCTGACGGTGAACTACTACGGCGCATCGGAAACCACTCTGCGCACACCTGCGGGCAAGGCTGTTGAAGTGTCGCAGATGGGAGGCTACCCATTTGATGGCGATATCACGCTGAAGATTAAGTCTAAGGGCTTGGAGAGTTTGCGTCTGCGTATCCCTGCGTGGTCAAAGACAACAAAGGTGGTGCGTAACGGCAAGGAGTTGAGCGATGTCAAGTGTGGCGAGTACCTTGTGCTGGAGGGCGTTAAGGGCACAGAGAATATCAGTATCAAATTTGATATGACCCCTCACTTCTGGAACGGCGAGCGCAATCTTGAGGGTAGGGTGTCCATCTATCGAGGTCCTATCCTGCTCACTCTTGACCAGCGATTTGACAATAAGGCGCACGAGAGTGACCTTGCGATAGACCCTGCGACGATTAAGGTTGAGGCGGCGACCCCTGCCGACACCCTCTATCCCCAGCCAATTCTCTTGGTTAAGGTTTCGGATGCCGAGGGTCACACCTTTACCCTTTGTGACTTCGCCTCTGCGGGTCAGACAGGTACCTACTACACCACTTGGCTCTTGAAGAAGTAACACCTACGACAGATAAAATCTCCGAGCGCGGATAGAATCTTTGGGCTTGGGAGTATATCGGCACACCTCTTGCATCTTGCGGAGAAAAACACTTTGTTATGGCTGATAT
>JAFPAD010000034.1 GCA_017424405.1 Alistipes sp. | reverse complement strand
TTACGACCATCATGTAGCCTTATATGTAGGATTTAGCGATTTTCGTAAAAACTAAGACTAAAAATCAATCAGTTAAAAATTAAAAGTCATACCCATCGAGGGTTGCTTTTTTTGTTTTATGGTTTCGACTCAAGCTGGTCAAATCCTTGTTCCCAACACAAAAAAAAGCAGCCCGTGTGACTGCTTATTACTTATCTAAAATCAATTATATCGTAATCTTTATATGCCGATTTGGTAAAGGTTGGTAATTTAGCCTTATGTGTGGCGATGCTCTTTATCTCAACCTTTATAGTATCTTCATACAATTTATACATCAGCTCCATAGGCTTACCTTTTGCATCGGCTGAGAGATATATCTCACCCTCAAATGCATCGTCAGTTGCCACAATGCGCAACACGACTTTGTGCTCACTCTTTTCAGCTATTGTAACATCATATTCCTCGCCCACAAAATCGAAGCATCGCGTAGGATTATCCAGCACATTACGGCTCGACAAATCCACCACATCGACATTCACTTCTTTGCGCTCGTGGTCAATCTCATAACGTATCTCACCATCGGAATATACCTCTGCTTGAGGTAGTCGTATATGATAATCATCGCCTGCAACCGAGTAGCTTCCCTCGGCTAAGTACTCTGAAGCATTGATAACAAACTTCACCTCATAACTACCCAACTTCTTGACATACTCTGCCACACAACCTACAACCTCCTGCGCAGAGTGCTGCGCCTGAGCCACACCTACCGCCAAAATAGCCAGCAACGATATTATAAAACTTCTATACATATACCCTCTTTTACAGCTAACGCGTTACGACCGATAATTATTTTACCCGCAACACTAAAACACCCCCAACGACTGCAACTTTGCCTCCAACGAAGGCAAGTCGTAGAACTTAATCTCACGAGGTTTTGCGCCCACCTGAGGACCCACGATGCCTGCACGCTCAAGCTGCAACATAATACGTCCTGCACGATTGAAGCCCACCTCATAGTTACGCTGTATAGACGATGTTGAAATCATACCATTGGTAACAGCTGCACGAGCCACCTCTCCAAACAACGCATCATACTTCACAGGTGCACTACTCTCGCCATCGCCAAGTGCCGCACCATCGCCACCGGTCTCCATATCAAAGTCTGGCAATGGATATGCTTCGGTGTAACCCTGCTGCTTCGAGATGAAATCCACCAAACGTTCAACCTCCTTAGTCTCGACCAATGCACATTGTATGCGCGTAAGCTCTCCGTCTTTCGAGAAGAGCATATCGCCGCGACCGATAAGCTGATTAGCGCCCGGCTGGTCGATAATCGTACGCGAGTCAATCATCTGCATCACACGGAATGCAATACGTGCAGGGAAGTTAGCCTTGATACCTCCCGTGATGACCTTCACATCAGGACGCTGCGTAGCAATGATAAGGTGAATACCCACCGCACGTGCCTTCTGCGCCAAACGCATCACCGGCACCTCTACCTCCTTGGCGGTCATGATAAGGTCAGCAAACTCGTCAATAATAACTACGATATATGGCAAGTAGCGATGTCCCTTTTGAGGATTCAAACGGCGCTCGGTAAACTTCTCGTTATACTCAACAATATTTCGCGCCGTAGCCAACTTTAACAACTCAAGACGACGACCCATCTCCTCCACCAGCGAATTCAATACACATACAGCCTTCTTTGGCTCGGTGATGATAGACTCATCTTCAGACTCCATCTTCGCAAGAAAATGACGTTCCAGCTTATTGTAAACCGAAAACTCAACCATCTTGGGGTCAATCATCACAAACTTAAGCTGCGCAGGGTGCTTAGTATAGAGCAACGATGTGATAATGGCATTCAATCCTACCGACTTACCCTGACCCGTAGCACCCGCCACCAACAAGTGAGGTAACTTTGCGAGGTCAAATATAAAGTTTTCATTTTGAATCGTACGACCTATCACAACGGGCAACTCCATCTTTGCCTGCTGGAACTTCTCGGAACAAATCGACGAATACATCGACACTATCTGCTTGTCGCGATTAGGCACCTCGATACCGATTGTACCACGTCCCGGAATTGGGGCTATGATACGGATACCCTGAGCCCGCAAGCTCTGAGCAATATCTTTTTCCAGACCTTGTATCTTCGAAATCTTCACGCCCTGAGCCTGCTTAATCTCGTAGAGCGTCACAGTAGGACCCACCGTTGCATCAATATCCACGATTGGAATACCAAAGTATTTCAACGTCTCCTGAATACGACACTTGTTATCATAAATCTCGGCACTGCCCACCTTATGAGGTGACTGGTAATCCTCCAGCAACGACACATATGGTTTCTTGTAGTGCTCCAAATCTCGCAATGGGTCGTATAGTTCCATCTCATCAACCGTATCTTCATCTACGACACGAGGCTTATGCTCATACACATTTATGACCAAAGGCTTCTCCGCCTCGTCCTCCGCAGGAGTTGCACCCTGAGGAGTTACCACAAACTCATCATCACTCGACGACACGACCTTCTTGACCTCGTTGGCACCAAGATTTGAATTTGTCACACCGCCACCTCGTTGGCTTGGAATTACCACAAAACCATCTTCATCGGCTATAGGCTCCGTCTGAGACTGAGCATCAGCATCAGCATCAGCCTCAACATCAGAATTAAGCAACTTATCGACATCGATATCATTTACAGCAGGTGCAACATTCGAAACAACCGTAAAGCAACCATCATCGTCGTATGAAGATGGGGTTGAATTAGCCGACGCTGCCACTCCTGCGGGCTCGGCACCAAATTCCGACTGCATGTTAGGCTCTCCAATCTCAGATGCGCGTTTAGCAGCTAAATAATCATTCATCGTCATGGGTTGCTCTTCAGCATTGCGATATTGAGGTGTGATAGTAAACTCGTTCTCCGTCGCAGGGGCTACCTGTGGCTCAGGCTCGGGTTTTGGTATGACGTATTCGTTCTCTTGCATCGAGCCCATTTCATTCGAAGACTCCTCCGCAGCGGGTTGTTCTGCGACAACACTCTCCGACACGTTTTCCTCCGACGCATTACGACGTGATGCAACCATATCTTTAACACCTGCAAATATTTTCTCGCTCTTATCAACCATCTTATCGCTGGCTTTATTCACCGTGCGAATAAAATTATGATTGATAAATACGCCTGTCAAAATCCAACCTACGATAAGCACAAGTATAACGCCAAAACCAAGCGCATCAGATAAATCGGCAGCACACATAACACCCAATCGACCACCTAAATCGTGCATAAAGTTGGTCTTAACATCAATCAAACCCATCGTAACAGAGCCCATCACAAGAATCAATGCTCCGCTCAATGCAAAGTGATTGATATTCAACTTATTCTTACGGAATATACGCCAACCCAAGACCGTCAATACGATAGGAATGATTATACCAAACACTCCGAATAGGCAATCCACAACCCAATATGCCACTCTGGCACCTACACCACTACATATATTCTCGTAGGGGATAGAGACACCCGAAGTGGATTCGTCGTTCAAGATTGCCGACACATCGGCTGTCCAATTAAAGAAGTGTGAGATGACCGACACCGTGGCAAACACACCAAAGGCAAGCATAACAAAACCAAGTATCCAAACTACATTATCGTTTGATGATACGTTGGTTACGTTGCTCTGACGACCACTCTTTTTATATGTCTTATGTATATTTTCTGCCATAATATCACCGTATTATTTCACTCTATTATTCACCAAAAGCCTTACTGCGCAAACGCTCACAATAATCATCATCAGCAAACGTCATAAATTTATACTCAGGCACATGGTCATCACCAGCACGCATATCGTACCTCTCCAACAGACTCTCAACACGTTTTTCAACAGGTTCTCCCGAGTCAATAAGAACTACATCTCTATCTCCTATCACCTGACGAATAACACCCTTCAGGAAAGGATAATGCGTACAACCCAACACTATAACATCAACGCCTCGTTCAATGATAGGCTCAACTACCGAAGCAACCAATTGCAGCGTTTTATCACTCTTTTCCTCACCCGCCTCAACAGCTTCGACAAAGCCTCGTCCTACGACCGGCACCACCTCTACTCCCTCAGCATAGCGTTGCACCGCAGTGCGAAACTTATCACTCTTTAGGCTGCGTTCGGTAGCCAACACAGCAACCCTCTTGCTCTTTGTGAGTTTACACGCAGGCTTCACCGCAGGCTCTAATCCAACAATGGGAATATCAGAAAACTTATCACGCAAAAAATTCACTGCCGCCGCAGTTGCCGTATTGCACGCCACAACAATCAACTTGCAGCCCTTAGCCAAAAGATGCTCCACTGCCTGCTGGGCATAGACGCAGATGGTTGCCTCGTCAAGTTCTCCGTAAGGACAATGCGCTCCATCACCCAAGTATATCAACGACTCATCGGGCAAAGCTCGGTATAGTTCACGCCACACCGACAATCCACCGAAACCTGAATCATAGATTCCAATTGGGCTGTTATTCATTGTTCTTTACTATTGATAAAATTTTAGCAATAAGTTCTTCATCTCTACACGACGCACAGTCAATGCAATGGCTCGCCTGAGCATAATATGGCTCACGTTCTGCCATATTTTGGGTCATAAACGCCACCAACTCCTCGTCGTTCAGACCACGCAACTTGGGGCGTTTCTGCCTGCCATGAGGGCTCAATCGCGAAGCTATCTGCTGAGCCGTACGACGCAAATAGATGCTATGACCTATTTCGTTTATGCGCGTCATATTATCTTTCCACGTAGGAACGCCGCCACCCGTTGAGATTACCAAATCGGCATCTTCCATTGCGAACTCTTCAATCAGAGCTCGTTCCTGCTGGCGAAAATACTCCTCACCTTCGTAGCGAAATATATCACTGATGGCAGCACCTTCTCGCTCTTCAATAATGGAATCCATGTCCACAAAGCGCATATTACCCACTTTGGCAACCTTACGTCCCAGTGAGCTTTTACCGCAGCCCATATATCCCACTAAAAAAATCTTCATATCCCACTGCTAAAAAAGATTCAACTGCTCAGGATCAACCACAATACCCTCATCGGAAGCACCCATTGACACCACAGAAGATGATTGCGAAATCTTTTCACTCTTCTCCACCTGCTCAACATCAGCACCCTCAGTCTGATCAAGTGTCACATCTACATCTTCATCTGTCATATCCTCCTCAACGGCATCTTCAACAATTTCAGGCTCCACGAAACTCAACGTAGCAACATCGTAAGTGGTAATACGCTTACCCTTAGCACGATGACTCTTCACTCCGATGAAACTATCTACATCTATTTCGTCAGCTGGACGTGTAGCATGAGCACCCTTATATGTCACCTGCAACGTAGCGCCAGCAACACCTGTCATACAGATAAAGTCTGCTGGGTTATCACCCTCTAAGAATGACAACACCTTATCGGTTGGCTCCAATTGGAAACGTTTAATGTAATAGTAGTTCTGCTCGCGATCAAAATAGCAGAGGCTATAAACCTTTCCTGCAACATAACGCTCCACCTTCACAGTATCATCGGGGAAGTGCTGATCAACACCAAAG
Source organism: Alistipes sp. (assembly GCA_017424405.1). GTDB lineage: Bacteria > Bacteroidota > Bacteroidia > Bacteroidales > Rikenellaceae > Alistipes. The sequence goes on along the minus strand of JAFPAD010000034.1, from coordinate 6,495 downwards.
CCCGTGATGTAATATTGGTTTTTAGCTGTCCACACCACAAGTTTATCATCGCCCTTAAACTCTCCAAGCAACATTCCGCGACCATCGGTGTTCAATCTGCGAACGTCCTCGTCCCACCAAATATCCTGACCTCCGAGAGTAGATGTACCCTTCTCCTTGAGGACTATCTTATGAATGCCATAACGAGAGAACAGATTTCCTGCGGCACTTCTGCCCTTTATTGCGATAGTCGAGAAGTCCAAATCGGTGATTACCTTCTTCAATCGTGGACGTGGACGGAAATACACCTTCAACACCTCAGCCTCACCGTTCGGATTAACCGACATATACAACAATTCACTCTTAGGTGTACCCTTTGTCAAGTCATAAACCTTATCACGCGTAATGCTCTTAATAGCGCATCGCTTCATCATAATCGCTCCGCCGCGACCATCTCTATAAAGAACGTTGTAAATCGTACGCTCATCATTACGCTTAAATATGCCTATGTAATAGATATTCTTGTCGAAGAAATCCTTATCCGCCACCTTCTTAATGACGTAACGACCATCTTTGAGAATGACTATCACATCGTCTATATCGCTACAATCGCACACAAACTCTGCGTCCTTCATACCCTTACCAATACCAAAGAAGCCCTCGGCTCTATCGACATAGAGTTTAGCATTAGTCACAGCTACCTTTGTTGCCTCGATAACATCAAACTCGCGAATCTCGGTCTTACGTTCACGACCCTTGCCATACTTCTCGCGAATGCGCTCGTAATATGCGATTGTGTACTCTGTCAAATGATCCAAGTCATGCTTTGTAGACTTGATATCCTCCTCAATCTTCTTAATCTCGTTATCAGCCTTGTCACTATCATAACGTGATATACGAATGAATTTAAGCTCCGTCAAGCGCTGCACATCATCAATGGTAACCTCACGACGCAACTTCTTCTTAAATGGCTCCAAGCCCTTATCCACCGCCTCATAAGCCTCCTCACGAGTACGGCAACCCTCGATAAGCTGGTAGAGTTTATTTTCGATGAATATACGCTCAAGTGATGCCGCATGCCACGCCTCGTTGAGCTCACCAAGTTTGATTTCAAGCTCCAAGCCCAGCAACGAACGGGTATGCTCGGTCGAACGACGAAGGATATCCTTCACGCCCATAAAGCAAGGCTTCTCGTCCATAATCACACAAGCATTCGGAGAGATGGAAACCTCACACGAAGTGAAGGCATACAACGCATCGATTGTCTTATCGCTCGACTCATCGTTGGCAACATGCACCACAATCTCAACCTTGTCGGCTGTAAGGTCATCAACCTTCTTTGCCTTAATCTTACCCTTCTCGATAGCCTTCAAAATCGAATCCTTGATAGACTCCGAAGTTGTTGAGAATGGAATCTCGGTAATAACAAGCGTACGCTTATCCACCTTCGAGATACGCGCACGCACCTTTACCGCACCACCACGCAAGCCATCATTATAACGACTCGCATCCATCAAACCTCCCGTTGGGAAGTCAGGCAAAAGCATAAAGTCCTCACCCTTGAGATGGGATATACAAGCCGAAATAAGTTCATTGAAGTTATGTGGCAAAATCTTCGACGCCAAACCAACGGCGATACCCTCGGTACCCTGCGCCAACAACAATGGAAACTTCACAGGCAAGGTCACAGGCTCATCGTTGCGACCATCATACGAGCGCATCCACTCGGTAGTCTTGTTATTAAAGACCACATCTAAAGCAAACTTCGACAAGCGTGCCTCGATATAACGACCCGCCGCAGCGTCATCACCCGTTAAGATATTACCCCAGTTACCCTGAGTATCGATAAGCAAACCCTTTTGACCAAGCTGCACCAACGCATCTTTGATTGAGGCATCACCATGAGGGTGATACTTCATCACATCACCCACGATGCTCTGCACCTTTGTTCTCACGCCCTCGGCACAATGACGCTTCATCGTATGCAAAATACGACGTTGCACAGGCTTCAAACCATCATCAATATGAGGCACGGCACGCTCCAAGATAACATACGAAGCATAATCCAAGAACCAATTCTTGTACATACCCGTCAGTTTCTTCACATTATCCTCGCCCATCAAGCGCGTATATTTGCTCGCCGATTGCGGATTCTGCGCCACCTCTTCGTCGCACACCTGCTCCATATCCTGCGCTGCAACATCTATTTCTGTTGCCTCGATCTCTTCAATTATTTCGTTATCTTTTGCCATCTACGCTTAGCTTATGCTTTTATTATGCTATTTGCTCATCAATATCCTCCTCGATGCGGAGATTATTCACGATAAATCCCTGTCGTTCGTAGGTATTCTTACCCATATAGAACTCCAACATATCGCCGATTGGGTCGTCTTTCGTGAGGCGCACCTTGTCCAGGCGCATATTCTCACCTATGAGATCCTTGAACTCTTCAGGCGAAATCTCACCCAGACCTTTGAATCGAGTGATCTCTGCCGTTGCGCCACACTTCTTAATCGCCTTCTGACGCTCCTCCTCGGTGTAGCAATAGAAGTTATCCTTCTTGTTCTGCACACGGAACAGCGGTGTCTGCAAGATGTAGAGGTGACCCGCACGAATCAACTCAGGGAAGAACTGCACAAAGAACGAGGTCATAAGCAGACGTATGTGCATACCATCGACATCGGCATCGGTTGCGATAATCACTTTGTTGAAACGCAAATTCTCCAAACCATCTTCGATATTGAGTGCCGACTGCAAGAGGTTAAACTCCTCGTTCTCATACACCACTCGTTTTGTCAGTCCGTAACAATTCAACGGCTTACCACGCAAGCAGAACACCGCCTGCGTCATAGCATCGCGCGTTTGAGTGATAGGTCCCATTGCCGACAAACCCTCGGTGATGAAGATCATTGTCTTCTCAGCAAGAGGATTTTTGCTATCGGTCAAATGCACCTTACAGTCACGCAACTTACGGTTGTTCACCGCCACCTTCTTCGCTGTCTCGCGAGCCTTCTTCTGAATACCAGAGATAGCCTTGCGAGCCTTCTCGTTCTCGGCAATTTTCTTTTGCAACACCTGCGCCGTCTCGGGGTGTTTATGGAGATAATTATCGAGGTTTGTTGCCAAAAAATCACCCACAAACTGCTGCATCGACTCACCAGGAGCAATCTCCTTCGAGCCGAGCTTAATCTTAGTCTGCGACTCGAACACAGGGTCATTCATTCTTACAGACACCGCCGCGATGATTGATGTACGCACATCTGCTGGGTCGTAATCCTTTTTCAAGAATTCCTTTACGACCTTCGCCACCGATGCACGGAACGCAGCTTGGTGTGTACCGCCCTGAGGTGTGTACTGACCATTGACAAACGAATAGTAACTCTCGCCATAGCCCGAACCGTGAGTAATCACAACGTCAATATCCTTACCCGACAAATAAATCGGTGGATACAAAGGCTCCTCCGAGAGGTTATCATTCACTAAGTCAAGCAGACCATTCTTCGACACATACTCCTGACCATTGAGGATTATCTTCAGACCAAGATTCAGATAGGTGTAGTTGCGCACCATCTGCTCAACATAATCCAGGTTGTAGTTGTACTCGCCGAAAATCTCCTCGTCCACACGGAACTGTATCATTGTACCGTTGCGGTCAGAGACTCCACTCTCCCATCTATCAGTAAGTTCAAGACCCTTGGCGAAGGTCACCGTGTGAGCCTCTCCGTCTCGCACCGAGCGAGCCGTAAACTCACTTGAAAGCATATTCACTGCCTTCACACCCACACCATTCAATCCTACAGTCTTCTTGAAGGCATCACCTTCATACTTACCTCCCGTATTCATCTGACTCACCGCCGCCGACAACGACTTTAGAGGAATACCTCGACCATAGTCACGCACAGTCACGACCTTATCTTCGATGGTGATTTCAATCTTATCGCCAGCGCCCATGATAAACTCATCGATAGAGTTATCAACGGTCTCCTTGATTAACACGTAAATACCATCGTCAGCCTGTGAACCATCACCCAACTTTCCGATGTACATACCCGGACGCAAGCGCAAATGCTCACGAGGGGAAAGGGTTTTAATGGCGTCATCATCATACGCCACTGTCTGATTTATATTTTTTTCGTTTGCCATACTCATTTTAGCACTCCAATGCCACAAAATAACAACTCAACATTGCCAAATTGTGACACATTGCAATTTATTTTTTCTCTGCGGCTACCTCTGCACGCAACTTCGCGAGCTCCTCAACCATGCTCTCACGCACTTGCTGCATAAGTTCCTTAGTTTCGGTTGCAGCTATGGTCTCAGCCTTCACCACAGGCATAACACGAATAGCTATGCGATTACGCCAATTCACCTTCCAGCCTTTAAACAACTCGTTCGTTCCAGTCATCACAACAGGCAGAATATCCACGCCAGCCTCGGCCGCCAAGTTGAAAGCACCCGCCTTGAAACGACCCATCTCACCTGTCTTTGAACGTGTACCCTCAGGGAAGATGGCGATTGTAGCACCTCGACTAAGCCAGAGCTTACCATCTTTAATCACCTTTGCCATAGCTGCCGACGCATTGCCTCGCTCGATTGGAATATCACCGTGAATAGGCAACAACCAACCCATGAACGGCACCTTAAATACCTCACGCTTTGACACCCAACGGAAATTAAGCGGAATTTTATAGGCAGCAAATATATCTACACCTGAGTTGTGATTCATCACCATCACATAAGGCTTTCCCTTTTCGATATTCTCCAATCCGTCAATGGTACGTCGCATAAACGGAGGCAATCCAAAAAGTGTGGTACAGATGCAACGAGAACACTCATGCACCCAACGACGGCTCTTATCAAAGGGATAGGTTATAATCAATACAATGATTGACATTACAAACCAAAACGACACCTGCAATAGTGTAAACAAGTAGTATAAAACTGACAACATAACAAATTTGATTATTATAAGGTATTCATCTTGCAAATTTACTCATTTTTACTCAGCTTCAAAAAAAATTCAACGCATTTTTTGACTATTTTTTTCACATCTTACATCAACCCATTTACAAAATCACACAAATCCAATCACAGCGTTTGACATTATCAATTCAAATCACTATCTTTGTAGAGATACACCACGCATAAAGCGCATTTACTAAGTGATAACTTAAAACTTTTACCATGTCGATATTTTCAATTTTCGGGGGCAAGAGTGCTCCAGAATACACCACTGACACCATTCAAGACAAGGATGGTAACAATGTGACATTCACATTTTTCAAACATGCCAGCTTATCTATTACAATAGGTGAGCGATATATCTACACCGACCCCGTTAGCGAGTATGCAAAATATGCTCAATTACCCAAAGCCGACGTCGTATTGATTTCACATTCGCACTACGACCATTTCGATCGCGCCGCAGTAGATGATATCACCTCACGTCACAGCGTTGTGATTTGTGACAAGACTACCGCCGAAGCTCTTGATGGCGAAGCCGTAGTGATGACTCCCGGCATGAGGGCTGAGGTTGAGGGTGGCATTTTGATTGAAGCCGTAGCGGCTTACAACACCACCGAAGGTCATACTGACTTCCACCCAAAGGAGCGCGAAGATTGTGGCTACATCATAACCCTCGACAGTGGCACACGCATCTATGTTGCAGGCGACACCGAGCCTACGCCAGAGATGCTGGCGCTCGAGGATATTGACATTGCTTTCCTGCCAGTAAACCAGCCATACACAATGACGGTGGATCAAGCAGTTGAGGCGATAAAGGCTATTCGTCCAAAGATTTTCTACCCTTACCATTATGGCGAAGTCGAGGAGAAGACCGACATTGAACGCCTAAAAAGAGAATTGGAGGGTATTACCGATGTGAGAGTATTCCCAATGGAATAGAACAAAAAGGAGTGTGTCGTACAACACACTCCTTTTTATTGGAACAATACCAGCTTTTACTTCTTTGCTGGCGCTGGTGCAGCCTTCACCTTAATCTTTGTGAATGCCTTTACCAAAGCCTCATCGCTGCTCTTTGTAGCATCGTAAGTTACAGTAACAGTCTTTGTTGGAACATCAACCTTAACGTCCTTTACACCCTTAACGAATGGAATAGAGTTAGTAACCTTCTTTGCACAGCCCTCACAATCAATATCTGTAAGGAATACTGTGGTCTTTACATTAGAATCCTTCTTCTGAGCTACTGCATCAGCAATACCGAAGCCTAATACTGCCACGAGGCAGAGCATAATAATCATTTTCATAGTTGTATAAGTTTTAAGTATTTTTTATAATTCTTCTTTGAGATTGCCACGTCGCTAAAGCTCCTCGCAATGACGCAATCTCTTATATTCAATATTATCTTTTTTAGTACAGATTATATCGCAAACCAATATAAAACTTACGTCCCATAAGTGGTCCCCACACGCTTGACGAGTTAAACGCTGGCGAGAATGGGTCGTTTACGTTGAGGATAGGATCCTTCTGCATATAGTTACCAATATTCTCACAACC
>JAFPAD010000033.1 GCA_017424405.1 Alistipes sp. | reverse complement strand
GGTGGCGGCGGGATTGAGGGTGATCTCAGTCATGTCGGTGCTTGATCCCATCCCAGATCTCGTCCAGCTCGGCCATGGTCAGAGTCTCCATATCCTTGAAGACCATCATCACTCCACTCATCACTCCAGGCATTGAAAGCGGCGCTACAACCTTTGTAAAGACCTTCAGCGGGCTGGCACCCAAATCCTGAGCTGCTTCAATGTAGCTGTGATCCCTCTTCTGCATGGTGTTATAGATTGGGTAGATCATAAATGGAAGGAAGTTATAGACCATGCCAAATATAAATGCACCCTCGCCCAGAGGTAAACGCATAAAGTCGAACAATGCAACCGTAGCCAATGTACGTACCAAGATATTAATCCACATAGGCAGGATAAACAACACCACCGTAACTTTTGAGCGACACAACTCTGAATTACTCAATATGTACGCCGCAGGATAGCCCAGCAATATACACAAAGCTGTTGTGATGATGGCAATGCCTATGGAGTAAACAAATGTATTTGCCGCTTCGGGGTTTGAGATAAACTTTGAAAAATTCTTCAATGTAAACTCCCCTTCTGCATTTTGGAATGCATACAAGAAGATTAGCACCAACGGCAGCACTACAAATATGAGTAGGAAGATGAAGTATGGAATACTCCATGTGCTACGTTTCATAAATAGGTTAGACAACCATTTCATACCTCACTCGTATTAATGATTACGCACGCTTAATTCTTAAATCCTCAGGCTGAATCTTGATGCCGACAATGTCGCGATCGTCCCATACGTCGTGTGTATCTACGTACAAGTTGTCGCCACTCTCGGTGCGGATAGTCAGGTGGTAATGATCACCCTTGTAGAGGATAAATCTAACATCTCCCATCATAACACCATCTTCCTTGTTGTCCATCAATTCAATCTTGTTGAAATCGACCTCCACGGTAACGCACTCGCCACCAACGATGCCCGGTTGCTCAACGCACACGAACTCGCTGCCCATTATCTCTACGTGAGTTGCGTCGGTCATCTTGCCTTCTAAGGTGTTGCATATACGCTCCTTCTTCATGACGTGAATGTCCGATGGCTTGATGATTAAGCTAACATGCTGACCTACCTCAAAGGCATTATAATCTTGAATCATAATCTCGTAGCCATTTGGAGTTGTGACTATCATTTCGTAATGCACACCCTTGAATATGCACGATTGAACAACGCCATCAAACATGCCCGAATCGGTGTGAGCCATGATATACACATCCTCAGGGCGGATTACAACATCTACTGGAGCGTTCTCGCCAAATCCAGCATCGACACACTCAAACTCTTGTCCCATAAACTTCACCAATTTATCCTTTATCATGGTTCCATTTAAGATGTTGCTCTCACCGATAAAGTCGGCTACAAATGAATTCACAGGCTCATTATATATGTCGATAGGTGTGCCTATTTGCTGCACCTTACCCTCGCTCATAACTACGATTGTGTCGCTCAATGTGAGAGCCTCCTCCTGATCGTGAGTGACATATACGAATGTAATACCCAAAGTCTTGTGCATATCCTTTAGCTCCATCTGCATATCCTTACGCATCTTGAGGTCGAGCGCTGCCAAAGGCTCATCGAGTAGAAGTACCTGTGGACGATTGATGATAGCTCGCGCAATTGCCACACGTTGTTGCTGACCACCAGAGAGCGAGTTCACATCGCGCCACTCGTAATCAGTCATGCCCACCATCTTAAGTGCGCGTCTTACACGGGTTTCAATCTCGTCTGCCTTAACCTTCTTGAGTTTCAATCCAAATGCGATGTTGTCATATACATTCAGGTGAGGGAATAATGCATAACGCTGGAACACGGTATTTATTGGGCGTTCGTGTGGTGGTACATTGGTAATATCTAAGCCACCTATCTTAATCTCACCCTCGTCGGCGGTGCCAAAGCCTGCCAATATGCGCAGCAATGTGGTCTTACCACAGCCTGAAGGTCCGAGAATTGTGACAAATTCACCCTTCTTTACATACAAACTAACATCATCCAATACGGTTTTATCTCCAAAGCTCTTTGATATATTGCTGAGCTCGATGATGAAATTTGAGTTATTCATTTTCGTTACGGTATATTAGAATTAATTAATATCGAATGTTTCTGTGCTTATCGGTTACTGATGCGACTTATTGCATTAACCACATCAAATCGCCATGTAAGACCGACGTTTAGTGTATGTCGCTTTGTGTAATTGTTTGAACCCCATACGGCATGTAGGCGGACGCTATCCACGGGATAATACTCCACGCCTAAGCCATAAAACAGATAATCTTTGCCTGTGATTAAGAATGCAGGGAGCGTTGTGTCGCACTCCTCATTGGAGTAATATTCACCCCAAAAATCATATGGCACATCAGTTGCGCGATATTCCCAACCAACCTTACCGAAAAGACGCACCTTGTCGAATTCATAAGATGGCATCAATGTGATGGTCACTTCGTCGTCCGCAGCGAACTTTACTCCACGAGAAATGCAGTCCAATCCTAATGAGAAATCACCCATGTGAAACATGTTACCCAGCGCAAGTACCTTCACATACTTTCCCGGCTCATACTCCATGAAATTGACTGACCAGATCGATTCATACCAATCCAGTGCGCTATACCAACCAATGTTGTAAGAGTAGATATTATCCTCTCGTGGAGAGTATGAAAAAGGTGATGTTGTGACTTGGATAGCCACAGATGAACTTTCCTCTTTATTGCTCCACAAAGCCTTCACACCCCACTGATATGCGCTGAAACTATTGTAGAAAAGAGAATTCATATCGAAATATGAGTCAATATCATAGGCATCGTATTCATAGCTACCAAGAAGTAACACATCTTTACCAGCTGTGAATGTGAAATTGCCTAAATCATAGCTCAAAGTGAGCCAGTCGGTATTGTCAAAAGTGGAATCATCTTCGCCCTGTGCTGAGAAGAATTTTTGGCACAACGAGTAAGAGAAATTTTTACTTATTTTACCGTCAATGTTAAGATATAATCCATCGCCACCGAATCCAGCTTTGCTCCCGGGAATTACACGGTTGTAGCTAAATCGCGAATCAAGCGAAATTGAAGGAATCCAATCCTCCCCATCTTCCAAAGATGTATCCTCATGTGATACAGACGTCTGCAAGGGCGCACTACTATAAACTTCCTGCGCACAGAGTGCAGAGCCAGCCATGATAAGCATGACCCCCAAAAAGGTAAAGAGTTTCTTCATTAAGCAGTAAAATAGTTAAATTACATAAGAGTATGTTTTTTTGTTAAACTTAATTTTTCTGTCTTAGTGTAAAAATTTGCGGTCACAGGTTTATCTTCGATAAACTTACAACCGCAAATAACAATCACAAAAGTATAAAAAATATTTAATCTACAACATTGTTGATAGATAAATTTCACATTATTTATTAGATTATTGATTCTATGATAAATCTCCCGTTGCTTCAACACCGTCAATCACCGATTGTGGGAGGTCGGGAGTCTGAACAAATAAATCCCTATCCGCAGGCCATTCCTCCACAAGTGTCATCGCATCTCGCACCATGCGACCAATGGAATTTGTGAATGTAGCACCACGATAATGGCTGGTGTTTGTCAAGAACACAAACGACAATCCGTTGTTGCGAAGATAGATATATGCGCTTGTTCCAGACATCGTTCCGGTACGTATAAGTGCATCATTTCCAGCGATATAATCAGCCCAACCTAAAGTGCGTCCTTCAACACATTTCATCTGTTCGATGCTCTCCGCTGAGATAATGTCAGGCACACCTGGCTTACCATCAATCGAGGCAACCAAACGCATAAGTTCTGCTGTCGATGCAACCCATGCACCAGCACCCTGAAGTCCTCGAATGTTATTACCACCGTACTCTCGGAGACGTAACATTCCAGAGCCATCATAAGACTCAATGCGTTCGTCGTCATGACCATAATATCTCACCTCGCCGGGATAACGCTGCTCGTAATAGTTGTACGCTAAGTGCATGTCGTAACACCCTGCGGGAATCAATACGTTATTTTGTAGGTATGTTTCGTAGTCCATACCCGACACCTGTTCAATCACACGAGAAAGTACGATGTATCCCATGTTGGAATATTGAGCCGAGCCACCCGGAGCGCAACGCAACCTCAGCGACAACTGATAAGATATCAAATCGTCGGTTGAAGGCGTAGTGTATGAGTTGGTCCACTCAATAACATCGGCAACACGAAATGCCAAATCACCCTTAATGCGACTAAATCCTGATGTATGATTTAACAATTGTCGCACGGTTATATTCGTTACACGCTTATCTTTGTATGAGGTAAATGTTTTCAGTATTCCCTGCTCTCCAAAAACCTTGTCATCAAGATTAAGAAGTCCGTCATCGCACAACTTCATGATACCTATTGCGGTGATGAGTTTTGAGGCTGATGCTATGCGATATATATCACCCGCTTCTGCCTCGCGCTCAAGTTCTTGGTCTGCCCAACCGAAACCTTTACAGTAGATTAATTTTTCATCGCGCATAACAGCCAATGATGCACCTCGTATGCTGTTGCGAGCCATCCATCGTTTGATGTAGCGTTCCATACGCTGGGTGGTTGGATAATCGGACATAGCATTACATAGGGAATCGTTCAAACGAAACCCTACGTCCTCCACCTCTACAATGCCGGAATCAACCGGCGAGGTTAGTATGCGTTGCAGATATATGATTCCGCCAATTAGCAGAACCGTTATAATCGCTATAATTGCCCTTTTCATACGCTTGAAATCACCGACAAAAGTACAAAATATATTGCAGTTTTCGGAAATTTCGCAAAAATAAAATTGAATATTTATCACTTTCCTTTATCTTTGTGTTTCATATAAATAAGAATTTACAATGAAGCGAATACTTACACTCATCATCTCACTATTGGCAACAATATCAATTTTTGCTCAGGAGAGTGTCGATAAAATCAAATTGAAGCCATATGGTTTTATCCGAAATTACATCAACTATGACTCTCGTCAGTGTATAAATCTTATGGGTGAAACATTCAACATGATACCTCTTGATGAAGATTGGAACCAAGATAGATCTGAGGATTTAAATGCAGTTGATGAGCTATCATTCGTGGCTTTTACAACTCGCTTTGGCGTAGATGTCAGTGGTCAAAAGATAGGAAAAGCGGCTGCAGTGGCTAAAATAGAGGCTGATTTTTGCGGTTATGGCTCAAATAACACCCTTTTCAGAATACGACAAGCATACGTGGGGCTGAAATGGGAGCACACTACTCTTACGTGTGGTCAAACTTGGCACCCTATGGCTATTCAAGTGATGCCATCTGTTGTAGGATTATCTCCCGGCTCGCCATTCGCCCCATTTAACCGCTCTCCGCAGTTGAACGTTTCAATTGATGCAGGCAAGGGCTGGAACTTTACGGCAGCGGCATTATATCAATTCCCTAACACTTCGGTTGGTCCTGATGGCACATCATATGACTATTCTCGCTGGAGTAAAATTCCCGAACTTTATGCATCGTGGAAGCATGTTGGACGACATCTTACAGTGGGTGTTGGCGCTGATTTCCTGTCGCTTATGCCTCGTAAGACAAGCATAGCAGTACGAGATGGTGAGCAGGTATCGGTTACTGCAAATGACCGCATCACGGGACTCTCTTCCGAGCTTTTTGCCGACTATAAAAGCGGGAAATTCAACCTTAAAGGCAAGGTTATTTATGGAGAGAATACATCTCACCTGACGATGATTAGTGGCTATGGAGCAACCGACTATGACCCGCAAACGGGTAGTTATAAATATGCGCCCATACGTTCTGTATCATCGTGGATTAATGCCACGTATGGCAAGAAGGTGCAAGGTGGTATATTTTTAGGATACTCAAAGTGTTTAGGAGCTAAACAAGATTTTATTTCGACAAAAGATTTTTGGGTGCGCGGAGCTAAAAACACCGATTACATGTATAGTATTAGCCCTTCGGTGACTTATACAATTAAAAATTTGGCACTTGCTTTGGAAGCAGATTATACAGTTGTAGGTTATGGCGATGTTGCCATCAATGGTCGCACAAAGGCGTTGCGCGATGTTGATAACCTACGTGTGTGTGCAATGGTAAAATATGCGTTCTAATAGGGCATGAGGCTTGAAAAAGGGCTTTTTTGTGGGATTTTTTTACCTTTTTACCATTTGGATAAACGATAATTAATAGCTACATTTGTAATATTAAAAAGGGGAGTGTATTGGGTGATGTGTGTGATGCATTAAAAATCCAATGCAAAGATTATACTAAATACCTGATGGATAGTATTTTATATATCTGTCGGGGAGCCAAGGGAATACCCATATGTCAACAATTATAGCTCAGGAATTTCAAATAAATCATAGCAAAGCCTCATCTACAAGTGAGGAACAGATAGCGTGGTTTGCTTTGAGTGCCCCCTATCGTAACGAAAAAAGGGCAAAATCATATCTCGAAAGTAAGGGTGTTGAAACATTCTTGCCAATGCGTTATGAAATTGTTAAAAATAGGTATGGTGGCAAGACAAAAGAGTTGGTGCCTGCCGTGAGCAATCTACTTTTTGCACGCACCACCAAGTCGATGTTGCAGCAGGTTAAGGCTGGTGTTAAATATCTTCAATACAAAGTAAAGCCCGAAGGCAATAAAAACACGCCTATCATTGTTCCTGAAGATCAAATGGAACAATTTATGACAGTTTGCAAAAACAACAACGAACAACTGTTGTATTTTACTTCCGACGAGATTGATCTCAAAGAGGGTGCAAGAGTGCGAGTTATCGGAGGAGAGTTTGATGGTCTGGAGGGCTATTTCGTGAAAATCAAGGGAAAACGCAATAAGCGCATTGTTGTCCATCTTCCCGACCTTGTGTCAGTGGCATTGACCGAGATTGAAGATGGATTAATAGAGGTTGTTAAATAAGTACATAAAATTTATCCAATGAAAATAGCAGTAGCAGGTACGGGATATGTAGGTCTTTCGATGGCTACGTTACTCGCGCAGCATAATGAAGTTGTGGCGGTAGATGTAGTTGCAGAAAAAGTAGAGAAGATAAACAATCGCATCTCCCCTATTCAAGATGAATACATCGAAAAGTTTTTCAAAGAAAAGCAGCTAAACTTACGTGCTACACTCTCGGGTAGAGAGGCATATCAAGATGCTGAGTTTGTCATTATTGCCGTGCCGACCAATTATGACAGTCAAAACAACTTTTTCAACACATCGTTGGTAGAGGTGGTTATAGAAGAGGTGCTGTCATGTAACCCCAATGCAACATTAGTCATCAAATCAACCGTGCCGGTTGGTTATACTGAGAATATTAGCAAAAGATTTGGTGTCGATAACATTCTATTCTCGCCCGAGTTCCTACGCGAGGGTAAAGCGCTGTATGACAATTTGTATCCAAGCAGAATAATTGTTGGTCTTGCGGAAGATAATGAGAAGATGGTTGCTGCTGCGCGAATATTTGCAGAACAACTCCAGCGTGGAGCGTTGAAAGAGAATATTGCGACTCTTTTCATGGGGTTAAAGGAGGCTGAGGCTGTGAAGCTCTTTGCCAATACTTATTTGGCGTTACGAGTAAGTTATTTCAACGAGCTTGACACATACGCTGAAATGAAGGGCATGGATACCAAAGCTATTATCGAGGGCGTAGGTTTAGACCCTCGCATCGGAATGCATTATAACAATCCGTCGTTCGGCTATGGTGGTTATTGCCTACCGAAAGATGCCAAACAGTTATTGGCTAATTATGCCGATGTGCCCCAGAATATGATGACTGCCATTGTGGAGAGCAATCGCACAAGAAAGGATTTCATTGCCGACCAAATTTTAGCAAAGGCTGGTTACTATGTTGGGTCTAGTGCTTGGGACGCTGAAAAGGAGCGAGAGATTGTTGTGGGTGTTTTCCGTTTAACCATGAAATCAAACTCTGATAATTTCCGACAGAGCGCTATTCAGGGTATCATGAAGCGAATCAAGGCAAAAGGCGCTACGGTTATTGTTTATGAGCCTACGCTGGAGAATGGCACAACATTTTTCGGCAGCTTGGTTGTGAATGATTTGGAGAAATTTAAACACAGCAGTCAAGTCATCATCGCCAATCGTTACGATTCGAGCCTTGATGATGTGAAAGATAAGGTTTATACAAGGGATTTGTTTGGCAGGGATTGAGTATAGTATTTTTTTAGAAATTATATACTATAAAACGCCGCAGCTTTTGTGGCTACGGCGTTAGTTTCTGTCTCTATCTTGGCAAGGATATGTCCAGCATGGAAATCATTTGGTATTGGCTGGCTTCATGCTAGACGTTGAGATGATATTTGTTAGTTTCTAAGAGCAGC
>JAFPAD010000032.1 GCA_017424405.1 Alistipes sp. | reverse complement strand
TTTTTGCAACTCTTCCTCAACGGCAATATCTTCTATCAAGGCATCGGTGCTTCGGGAGAGTATAGTGGAGGTGTCTAACTCGATATTGTAATTTAGGTCAATGCCAAGCTCCTTGATGAAGGCTCTCAAGATGCGTTGGAAAAACTTATCAATAGTGAGAATGGTGAAGCGAGAGTAGTCGTGTAGAATACTACTCTGAATGGCTTTTGCTCGTTTGATAATCTCCTGTTGGTTTAATCCTAAATCGGCTTGCAAACGTTCCATGTAGCTACTCTGCGAAGGCGTGATGACAAGTGTGTGCAACTCATTCAGGATGCGGCTTTTCATCTCTTCGGTAGCCTTGTTGGTGAATGTCACAGCGAGTATTGCACGGTAAAGATAGGGCTTTGACGTGTGGTGTTTTATCACGTCATGTACAAACTTATATGCTAACCTATATGTCTTACCAGAGCCTGCGCTGGCGCTTAAAATCTTTGCTCTCATTACCTTCTGTTATCGTTTGCAAATGGTTCTAAAATCACAATACACACAATTACTTTTACTCTCCTCTATGCTGCATCGCTCGAACGGACGCGACAAATCAAATAGCTCGTTAAGTTTGGCGCGCAGCATTGGCTCGAACTCGGCAGCATAATCCGCATAGGTAATTGAGGTGTTATCCTTGTCGCTCTTGTCGATGAGTAGTGGAGAGTAATCAGTCTTGTGTATGTGGCGTGCATAATATAGTGCGGGCTGTATGTCTCGTTGGAACTTGTGATGTAGTACCATAGAGTAAATCATCGTCTGCAATATATTCTTTTTCTGGTTGCGTGTCGCACCTGAGAATAACGACTCCACTCCATTGAAATCAAGGTTTTGCTCTCCGGTTTTGTAATCCACCACTCGTAATACTCCATTGTCAAGCGAGTCGATACGGTCGGCACGTCCTCCAATGGCAATTTGTTCTCCGTTGTCGAGCGAAAAAGGCGCGTCAATATCTTTTTCTACAGCCATCAAAGCAAAGTTATTATTGCGTATATCGTAAGGTATAATGCCTTGATATATGTACTTTGTAATGATGTTTTTTATCAACAGGACGCTTCCTGTGTACGACGCATGTGAGCTGTTTGGTTTGTTGAGATAATTCTTGTTAATGGACTCAATAATAGCTTGTTCTACATCTTTCTCTTTTATGCGTTCTAACTGCGATTTTGGGTTGGCTATACCTTCGATTGGGGTATATAATATCTGCATCGCATCGTGTAGTATGGTACCAAACATAGGACTATCAACCTCCTCCGACAATTCATCTGGTGTTTTCAGCTTGGCAATGGAGCTGAAATAGAACTTCATGGGGCAGGTGATGTAGTTGGCGAAAGCAGATGGTGATAATATATTTTTCTCTGTCGAGCGTGTAAAACGTTCCAATTCGCGAATTACCTCATCGTCTTTTTCTACCACATCTTCTGATTGTGAGCTAACGGTTATATCAACTCCTGCATTGATGCGCTTTATTTTGTAAGGTGATTCAAAATCGAGTTGGTAGATGTATCGACTCTGCTCGCCCGTACTCTTTTCGTCGGCATGTGAACAGTAGAGCATGTCGATACGTTTGGCACGTTGAATAAGCCTATAAAAATAGTATGCATAAACTCCTTCGTGATGCTCGGGCGTTGGCATGCCATAAGCAGTTCGAAGGTTGTATGGGATAAATGACGATGCTCCAGTCAAGTTGCCCGGGAAGTTGTCATCGTTCATCGATAGAATGATGACGTTGTCAAAGTCGAGGTTTCGAGTCTCCAATATACCCATTATCTGAAGACCATGCAATGGCTCTCCGCTGAATGGTATTTTTACACTCTGCAGATGTCGTCTAAGAAGTGATGTATAAGTTGATGTTGGTATCTCAGTATCACACATCTTTAGACAATTATCCAGTTCTGAGATGGAGTCATAGATAATCGACAGATAAGATAGTGTTAGGCTATTTTCCGTGTCGTTTATTTCAGATGACGATAGGGTGTCTATAACATCAAGTAGATATTTAGATAATCCACCATATCTACCTGCGTCAGTGAATATTGATTGTAGTAATTTATTGTCGGAGAAAAGAGTGTTTTCTACCCTGATATATCTTCCGTCAATAATCTCTTTTTGCTTTTGTTGCGCTATCTCTCCTGCGATGTTTGAGATGTATGGATGGGCGAGTATGCCGTTTACATCAACGTGATAGAAATTGCAACTATCATTGTTTGTGCGGCAATTTTTCTGCAACTCAATTAATCTCTCCACGAGAGAATATGCCGTAGTTTGTCGCAATGGATATCCCATTGTTACATTTACGTTGTTTTGCAACTCTTCAGGCAGAGAGTGTAATAGTGGCAAAAGCAAGGTTTCATCAGTTAAGACTATTGCCGTGCGCTTGTCAAATTGCAGTTCTGGAGAAATCTCACGCAGTATGGTATTTACATACTTGCATTGTATGGCATTTGACACAACCGAGATTGCGTTAATGTGCTTGTCGGTCGATGTGAAGTTGTTGTGCGATACCTCAATTGTAGGCTTGAACAGGGATAGGTTTTCTCGTAAGAACCAACCTGCCTCTTGCTCCTTTTGTGCAGTGTAATATGTGTCATAGTCCCATGCGAAATCACATTCGCAATTGTTGTTCAGGTATTTCAACACTCTTTTTTCGCACTCCGATAAAGCGTTGAAGCCAATGAATACGTAATGATGCGATGTGTCTGGATATGCTGAGCCATTGTCGATGTTTTCAACCGACGCACGGTATATCATTCCCGTGTATGCGATTTTCATCTGTTGTAGGCGTTCGCGAAAAGCGTGGTATATTTGCGCCAGCGACCTCCATACGGTGAGGAATTTGCGCTTTTCATCACTCAATGTCTCCTCATTTGAGAAGTTACTCCAGAATGAATTGATTATTTGGCGCATCTCGGGGGTTAAATACGAAAGGTCAGCCTCCAACTCTTTGATGTCGTATATGTTGCAAAATAACATGTCGGCATCAATCATGTATTTGTCTATCAGGTCGAAGTCGTTTAATAACATTTCGCCCCAGAAATAAAATTTGTCAATGCTCTCAGAGGGGTGGTGCTGGACGTATATCTTATGCAACTCGGTGATGAGTTGTATCTTGTTTCCAACCTTGAATGATGATGTTTGGCACATGATGTCGTCCATTGATATGTACGACGGTTGCCAAATAGGTTTGCTGATAATGTTTGAAAGTGCGTCCGAAAAGAATAGGCGTGCACGACGCGATGGAAATACCAGCGTGAGGGTTGAGATGTCGTCTCCGTATTTATGATATAGTCTTTGTGCTACTTCCGAGAGAAATGATGACTGCATAAACGTGTAATTTTGCTACGAAGTTAGCAAAATAAAGTTATATACAGCTATATTTAGTCAAAAGATTGCATACCCGATTGCGCTATGCGTATGATGCGTTGATATTGCTCGGGTGAAAGTTCCATGAAGAAATAGTGTATAGGGTCTATTCTCATGTCGTTGTAGCGAATTTCATAATGCAGGTGTGGTGCAAGCGACAGACCTGAGTTTCCTGAAAGGGCGATAATATCACCACGCTGAACCTTTTGTCCGCGTTTTACGCCAACGCTCAGCAGGTGGCTATACGAGGTTTGATAGCCATTGCCGTGGTCGATGATTATGGTTTTACCAAGAGTGGAGTTTTTGTCTGAAACCTCCTTTACCACGCCGTCTGCTGTGGCGAAAATGCTGGAGCCTTCTCCTACGGTGTAATCCACACCTTGATGCGATTTAAGTGTGCGGTAGAATGGGTTAAGTATTGTTCCATAACCAGCCGTTAGTAATGTTAGTTGCTTGTTAATAACGGGTTGTATTGATGGAATGGAATTGATTTTATTGCCCATTTTGTCGCTCAACTCATTAATCTTATGCCACGACTTTTCTAATTCGTCGCAACGCAGACTCATCTCTTGGATTTTGTTTGGTAGCTCTGATAGCAACTGTTTTTTCGACTTTGAGACATTCTTCTCATAGTTGGCAAGGCGTTGCTCTTGGTGCTCGATATCCAAGTCGTAAGGATTTGTCTCGAATAAAATTCTAAACACACTCTGGTCGCGCACAGTGATGTTGTCGAGAATCATCTCCAATGAATCGTAACGGTTACTGAGCTGCTCATACTCCGAACGCAGACGGTCGGTCTGCTCACGCATCTTATACTCTTCGGGGGTGTCGAATAGCAATGCAAAGCAAGCATAATACAGCAATGCAGCACTAATCCATACGAAAAGTCGGAAGGTTAGTCCTATGATGCGTCGTTTGTGCGCGTGTTTTGGGGTATGTTGTGTGTTTTTTGACATGTTTACTCAGCCTCGTAGTTAGCCTCTTGTATCTGGTTCATCAAACTCTTGTATGCCTCTGCCGACATGTTGCGGTCAAAGTAGTTAATAGGGTTTACGTGTGAACGCTTGTATATCACCTCGTAGTGCAAGTGAGGTGATGTTGAAACGCCAGTATTACCCATGTCGGCGATGAGTTGTCCTCGGGTAATTGTGTCGCCCTTTGCTACGTGAATTTTGTTCAAGTGGGCATATCTTGTCTTGTATCCAAATCCGTGATTAATAAGTACTTGTGTGCCATATCCATGTCGAGCGCGACTGCGGTCGATGAACTCTACTACACCGTCACCTGTGGCATATATCGGGTCGCCTATTCTGCCTGGCATATCTACGCCGCTATGGAATTTCCAACGATGATATACAGGGTGCATACGATAACCAAAGGCTCCGATTTTATTGCGCATTTTACTGCGGTCGATAGGCCAAATGGCGGGAATGGCGGTCGAGAATTTCTCTTTGTCGAGCGAGAGTTGTTGTAACTCGTCAAGCGATTTCGATTGCAGATATAGGCTTCGCGCCAGCTGGTCCATCTCCTTCCATGTCTGCTTGATGGTAGATGAGTAGTTTCCCTCGCTGATGTTGGCGTACTTATCCTCGTAATAGGGGTTGTATATACCCTCGATGGACAACGTGTCGGTGGAAAATAGAGGTCTATACACCGAGTTGTCGCGATGCTTAATTTGTTGCAGCTTGCTCTTTGATGTGCGGATTTTACTTTGTAAGATGTCGTACTTGAGTTTCAGCTCTCTATTTTCGTCAGCAAGACGATAC
>JAFPAD010000031.1 GCA_017424405.1 Alistipes sp. | reverse complement strand
GTCTGCTCTTTTTTTGTGCCCTTGGGCAACCATATCTCATGTGAGTAATATCAAGAGGTTATTCGTCTTTTGATATCTTGCTGTTAATTCTTGATATGTGGCATTTTCTCCATTACGGTATCCTTATACTTGCGAGAAATTTCTATCGTGCGGTCGGCAATGGTGATGCGTTGCGAGTTGTAGCTTGTTATGTGGTTGATATTCACAATATAGGAACGATGAACTCTTACAAAACGACTATCGAGCAGAGCCTCCCAATGTGATATGCGTGTTCGGGTACGGTAACTCTCGCCATCGTAGGTGTGGACATACACCTCGGTGTCGTTAGACTCCACAAAGAGTATGGTGGTAGGGTTGAGAGTTATATTGTGACGGTCAGAAACAAAGGTTACTTTATCGTTGTGGGGTATGCGTTTTTCGATTATCCGTTCCGCTCCCCACGCTGCGATGGCAGGCAAGGTGACAAGAGATGCGATATGCAAAGGGTGGGCAATAGGTTTCTCATTTAGGTCTTGGAAGAGTCCAAAATTGTAATACATAATCACCACCATCAATCCGCCCAGTATCAGTGATGCTGAACCTGCGAATATGAGATTGCGTGAGCCTATCCATTTGTCGCCAAAGGATATGTTCTGCAATGAATACTTCATTGCAAATATGGCCGGTAAAAGGGCGACAGCAAGTGCAAATGAATGGGAGAAGTTGTGCCCATAAAGGCTAATTACCAAAGTGAGCACAACGATTGTCATGCCCCATAAAAAAATTGCAAAATAATCTTTTGTCATGAAGTAGTGTTTTGGGCAAAAGTAGTAATTATTCCTTGCGAAATCAATGTTAAACAGATTCTGGAAGGGTGTTTTGTGGGTTTCTACATCCGAATAGAGGGTTTCAACATCGCTGTTGATGTCACTTTTTGGCGAGATGGATTATCTTTGCAATAGGAATTCCTAAAAAATGTTAAACCGTAAATTAAAAAAAAAGTATGTTTCAGTTGTTTGTTGATGGTGGTGTGGTGACGATGGCTCTGCTTACGCTTGTGTTGATTGCTGTGTTGTTCGCTGCGTGGAAAGCCCCTCGCTGGGTGTTGGGATTGGGTACGCTCTCGGTGCCGATTGCCATTATTGGGTCGTTGTCGGGTTTGCAACAGGGTTTTCACGTAATTATGGAGTCAGGAGGCGATGTGTCACCCGTTCTTCTGTATGGAGGTTTTGCAGCGATGACCATTCCTTACATTTATAGTGCTGCAATAGTTTTTGTCTCCATTGTGATTTGGCTAATGCAGCGACCAAGAGTGTAAACAAAACGACCCCGCAAGTGATTGCAGGGTCATCGTTTTATTATGTGTAGTTCCTATTACTTCACCTTCTTGTAAAGCACAGCATCTACAACGTCGATTGATGTGCCCTCCTCAGGGTTCAACCAGCGAAGCTCGAATGTGTGGTTACCTGGCTTAAGCTCGAAGTTCCAATATACGTCCAAACGACGCAAGCGGTATGATACAGGCATTGTGAATGTCTCTGCCAACTTGCCGTCGACGTACATCTCCAACTCGGCAACATACTTGCCAGGACCCTTCACGAAGCCGTTGAACAAGATGCCGGCACACTCAGCCTCGTATGAGAATGGCTTGTCACCGAGCTGAATCTTGATAGGCTTGCGCTCTGCTGGCTGCAAGTTAGGGAAGCTAACCTCGTAACGTACGGGCTTTGTCTTCTGAACCTTGATTGTAACGTCGTTCTCGGTAACAACACCACCGTTGCGCTCAATCATCAGGAGTGCCTGGTCGAAGCTCATCTTGTAAGTCGTGTTGAGGGAGTATGGGAGGTATGCGAAGTTGATATCCTCACCCTTCTTCAAAGGCTCAATCCAATCCTTTGGAATCCAGTTATAACCCTTTGCTGTGGCAAGGATGCCCGCAGCCGATGCTGGGTTACAGTCAGAGTCCTGACCGCAACGAGTCGAGATGTCGATAGTCTTGTAGAAATCGCCCTCGCCATAGAGCAGACCGAAGAGAATGTAGGCGCAGTTAATCATCGCGTCGATGTTGAGTGGGTCGAGTGCTCCCTCGCCGCAACCGATGTCGGTGTGACCCCACTTATCCTCCAAAATCTGCCAGCCCTTGCGCCAGTCGTTTGGATTTGCGTGGTAGATATTGATAACATCAACCATACACTTGTAGAATGAGCTCTTCGCAGGGATAGACTTCAAGCCCTCGCTAATAATCCACTCGATGTCGTCAGAGATGAATGCCAACGAGTACATAGCGCCAACATATACGCCGCCATACCAGCCGTTACCGTAGTTCATGATGTGACCCACCTTGTCGGAAATCTTCGATGCAGCGTTTGGCATACCTGGTGACATGATACCTGCATAGTCGGCCTCAATCTGATAGTCGATGTCGTCAGCGTGTGGGTTATTCTTCCAGTGACCCGACATTGGAGCCTTGATGCCGCGTAGGATGTTGTAACGGGCTGCCTGGTTAGCATGCCATAGTGCATAACCCTCGTGAGCAAATGCGTTTGCCAATGAATCGAGTGGAGCGTCAATACCCAAGCGGTCGAACACGCCCACAAATGTGAGGTCCATATAGATATCGTCATAGAGTGTAGGGACGCGGTTCAACATATTTGCCACTTGGTCGATATCCTCACCCCATGGAATGTGGCGGTCGTCGCCAATCATGTGACCACGATATTGGAACTCGGTAGGACCTCCGTATGTACAACCCAATACCTGACCTGCCCATGCACCCTTAATTTTGTCCATGAGCTGCTCCTTGCTCATTGTAATCTGCTTTGGTAGTTTCTTGCTTGATGGCTGAGCAGCATGCGCTGTCGAGCAAAGCATAGCGACAACCATTACAAGAACCAATGTAATCTTGTTTGTTTTCATGTTTTGTTTTTTTTAGGTTTACATCTACAAAAATAGGTAAGTTTCGCTAATATATCAAGTGTGGCGTTGAATTTGTTAAGCGTGTCAATATCTTTTTCGCAATCGAGGCGAATTGTGGAATGAAAAAATAGCATTTTCCCTATATATAATAAATATAGGTATAAAATCGATTTTTAAGAAAAATGCAAAATAAAGTAAAAAAATATTAAGAAAAGTTTGCAGGTATAAAAATAATGCCTACCTTTGCATCCGCAATCAGGAAATAAGTTCTTAAGGTTCGACTGAAGGTTGAGGGTTTGAAACCT
>JAFPAD010000030.1 GCA_017424405.1 Alistipes sp. | reverse complement strand
CAAAATAAGCAACGATTTCGCATGCAAAGAAACGCAAATACCGCAATGTGCTGTTTTATAGCATTTTAATTGCTGATATTTGCGTTTTATACGGTTTTCTTTGCATCCGTTTTCAATTCAAAAAAGTGCCATTTATTTTCCTATTCAGAACTTGGAGAAAATAGATTTCAAGATATCATCTGAGGTGATTTCGCCGGTGATGGTGCCTATGTGGTGCATCACTTGGCGGATATCTTCGCTAAGTAGGTCGCTGCTGATGCCAGCGTTGAGGGCGTTGAGAGCCGACTGCAGGGCTGTGCGTGATTGTATCAGTGCGTCGTAGTGGCGTTGAGATGATACGATAACCTCGCCTTCGTATGCTGACGATGCGTTGGTCAGAGATTTGAACTCCTCTATGAGTTTATCAACACCTTCGCCACTCTTTGCCGAGATGTAGAATGTCGGCACGAGTTCATCTTGAGCTGAAGGCGTGTGATGTCCTTCCATCAAATCAATCTTATTCACAACGCGTAAAAGCGTTTGATTGGGGGTAGGGGAGAAGTCCTCCATTGAACTATGGCACTCGTTACAATCTTGCATCCAAAGAATGATGCGAGCCTTGCGCAGAGCCTGCTCTGTGCGTTCGATGCCCATCTGTTCAAGTCGGTCGTTGGTCGAGTGCATACCTGCCGTGTCGATAAAGCGATATGTCACGCCATCGATATTGGTTGTGATTTCAATCGTGTCACGTGTTGTGCCAGCTATGTCGGACACCATAGCGCGATCTTCGCCTGCAAGGCGATTTAGAAGCGTACTTTTACCCACATTGGGGCGACCTGCTATGGCTACCATAATACCCTCTTTCAAGGCGTTGCCAAGAGAGAAAGAATTGGCTAATGAATTAACCTTATTGAGTATTGTATTTAGCAGATTGCGTAGCTCGTCGCGGTTGGCAAACTCAACATCTTCCTCAGAGAAGTCCAATTCCAACTCCAATAAAGATGTGATGCGTATTAACTCCTCGCGCAGCGCGCGTAACTCATCGGAGTAGGCTCCGCGCATTTGAGTCGAAGCTATGGCGTGAGCTGCCTGTGACGATGAGGCTATGATGTCGGCAACGGCTTCAGCCTGCGAGAGGTCCATTCTGCCAGCTAAAAAAGCGCGACGTGTGAACTCGCCAGCCTCAGCGATGCGTGCGCCTTGATGGGTTATAAGCGATAGGATTTTGTTTACGATATATCGCGAGCCATGAGCCGAAATCTCAATCGAATCTTCGCCTGTGTAGGAGTGGGGTGCTCGAAAAACGCTTACAACCACATCGTCCACCACCACACCTCCGTCCACGATGTTTCCGTAGTGTAGCGTAGCTGTCTTCGCTTCGCTTAAGGGCTTGCGACCTTGGAATATGTTGTCACAAATTGCGATAGCCTCCTTGCCACTTATCCTTATGACACACAAGGCTCCACCCACAGCAGTTGCGGGAGCTACGATAGTCTCTGTGTCGTGAAATATCATCGTTTATCGTTTTTCAATTCTCAGACGCTGACCTATGCTGATACGATTGGCATTCTTTAGACCGTTCCAAGTCATAATCTGCTTAGTGGTTACTCTATACTTCTGTGCTATGGCTCCGAGTGTCTCGCCGCTCTTTACACGGTGATACACAACCGCCACCTCCTGCATCTTCTTCTCTACCGTTGCGGGATTCAGATACTCTTTCAGGTAGGTAGAGTCCTTTGCGAAGATAGAGTCCTGATTTGAGATGTACTCAGTGATGCGGTTTGCTGGCAAAATGAGGGTGTAATTCTTTGTTGTAGCAGGAATAATCTCCAATTTGTATTGCGGATTGAGCATTGCCATAGTTGTGCTATCCACGTTGATTGTTGATGTAATCTGCTTCATGTGCATCAGACGATCAATCATGATGGTGTCCACAGCAATAGGCAATGGTGGCTCGGCGTACTCTATGTCGTGAGCCTGATGGTATGTATAGGCATATGTGGCTGCGATAAATGCAGGAACATAACCGCGAGTCTCGCGTGGGAGATACCAATATACGTCCCAGAATGACTCTGGCTTACCGCCAGCACGAGCCAACGCCTTGTTCACATTTCCCGGACCGCAGTTGTATGCAGCAAGAGCCAAGCTCCAATCGTTGTACATGTTGTACAAGACCTTCAGATATTTGCAAGCCGCACGTGTAGACTTTACAGGATCCAAGCGTTCGTCGATCATGGTGTTTACCTCCAAACCGTAGGATTTACCTGTTGTTGGCATAAATTGCCACAGACCAGCAGCTCCGGCTCTTGATATGGCAGTAGGCAATAGAGCCGATTCGATGATTGCTAAGGCACGCAACTCTACGGGCAAACCCGCCTTCAAAAGTTCCTCCTCAATCATAGGGAAGTAGTATTTTGCACGAGCCAACACACGGCTCATCACTCCCGATGGAGTGGTATATACACGAATCTTATCACGCACCAACTCGTTGTAGGGTAGGTGAATAGGCGTTACTATCAAATCGAGGCGCGCCTTGTAGAGAGAGTCCATCGCAGTATCGGTGCTTGGATTCTCGGGCTCGCAGATATACTCTTCGAAGAAGGCTTGGAAGGTGTCGTTTACCTCTTGGAGCTTCAACATTCTGTGCAACGAATCAATTTGTGCGGGGGTATAATCTACCGTGAAACGTTTGTTGATGGGTTGCAATTCTCGGGTCTCCTTTTCGTCGTGCCATGCTCTTTGCCATTCACTCTCTCGCTCGCGGTACTCTTCCACCAATGAAGATAGAGAATCCACCTTCTGGCGTTCTATGATAAGTTGGGTCTTGGCGTTTACTTTCTTTGATTTTTTCAATATTTGCGCCTGGGCATACTGCGTCAAGGATAGTGTTGCGAGTAACACTACAATAAGTCGAGAAAATATTTTAGTCATTTTAGAAATTTACATTTAAGTCAAATCCGAATATAGGCGTTGCACCGTTGTGATAGGTGTATTGACAATCAAACAAAGGTTGTAACTTCACCGTCAAGTTGTCAGAAATATCAAAATCTTTCAGGTGAGCATCTACGTGCGCATCAATAGCTTGGAATGCGTATATACCCGCTGTGAGCAAGATACTCAAATCTCGGTTACGGCGATTTGAGTCACGCAAGTTCTTGAGGAACGAAGCTTGGTAGCGTCCACGAAACTCGTCCGCCGAACCATTAGGATACTTATCGGGGTTGCGCTCATAATCAACGCATAGGTGATAAGCCGTTTTGAAACGCTGGAAACCTCGATTATTCCAATCCACCACATATATCATTGTCGCCAAACCTCCAATTACGATTGGAGCACGCCAATAGCTCTTGTTGTAAATCTGACCGGCTCCGGGGCAAATGAGTGATAGAGTAGTTGCCTTCTTTACGCTTGACACCTCGTTTGTTGAGTAGTTGAGTGCCGCATCACCCAAGAAATAGATATACGACGCCGCTGTTGCAGCCATACACAACTGTCGTTTAGTGTTGGCGCGTATCATCTGGCTCTGCACAGCATTAAGCTCTTCTGTGCGGCTCATGCCATTTAGTAGGAGTGCTTCGTATTGACGCTTGAGTGGGCGATATTCACTGCCGAAATGAGCCCACAAACCAATAGAGGTTCCCATCGTACCATACAATATTGGCAACTTCCAATATTGCTTGTTGTATATTTGTCCATAACCCGGTAGCACAGCAGCCGTAAGACACACCTTCGAGAGCGAAGATGAATCGCTGAAGAGAGGCTGGCGAGGAATGATGTTGCCAAACTCATCTACGCGGTCCTGCTCGCGTGCTCGTATCAGACGCTGCTCATATCGAGCCAACGAGTCCATGCGACGCTTGTGTAGCTTCTCTTTGCGCTTTAACTCCTCCTTACTCTCAATCTTAGCCGAGTCGATAGATGTGGTATCCTTCTGCAATATGCCACCAGAGACAATCTGTTTGTCGCCACGTTTGAATGTTTGAGCCGAAATCTCTTCAGTCGAAGCAAAGCACACCACCAGAATCACCCATACAAGGTGATAGGAAAACATCTTATTTAAAATGCTCGTTGCTTGTCGATAAATGAATTTCGTGAAACCAGACACCATTTATTTGTTGATTTATTTGTTACGCAAACGTTCGATGAAAGTGTCAATCTCAGCATCAGATGAGAAGTCGATGACAATCTTGCCTCCTCCATTCTTGCTGCGCTTAATGCTGATGTTGTCAGAGAAGTATGGCTCCAACTGCTCCACCAAGCGAGAGTATGATTCTGGGTACTCCTCCTCGCACACCTCTCCCATAGGTTGCATAGCCTCTTTGCGAGCCAACTCCTCAGCCTGACGCACCGAGAGAGCCTTCTTTATGCAACGTTTCAATGCCCATAGCTGGCGCTCGGGTGAGATGCCTGCGATGGCTTTAGCGTGTCCCATGGTGATGATACCCTCCTTAAGCGCAAGCTGCACCTCTGATGGGAGTGTCAATAGACGCATGTAGTTCGATACGGTAGAACGTTTCTTACCCACCTTCTCAGCCATAGCCTCCTGTGTGAGGTTGCATTCCTCGATAAGACGCTGCATACCCAAGGCAATTTCTATGGCGTTGAGGTCTTGACGCTGGATATTCTCAACCAATGCCATAGCGTGCAGATTCTCATCATCTACATCTCTTACGTAGGCTGGCAACTCGCTCAATCCCACCATCTGAGATGCACGCCAACGGCGCTCACCACTGATGATGATATATTTATCGTCTTGCTTCTTTACTGTTATAGGCTGGATAACACCTAATTGCTTGATTGAATCAGCCAACTCCTGAAGAGCCTCATCATCGAATTGAGTGCGGGGCTGCAATGGGTTGGGTATAATTTGACTGATGGCAATCTGCGCCATTTGGTTCATGGGCGTAGCCTTAACTGTGACTTTCTCGGTGCCAAAAATGGCATCCAAACCTCGTCCTAAACCTTTTTGTTTCATAGTATATTATTTATTTATCTTGTTTCGTTTTGCGGTTGCGCTTGAGGAACTCCTTGGCAAGGTTCAAATAGTTCACAGCGCCTGTCGCTGAGGCATCGTATAACATAACAGGCTTACCATGCGATGGCGCCTCACCCAAACGAATGTTACGCTGAATCACGGTGTCGAATGCCAACTCTCCAAAGTGCTCGCGCACCTCGGTTGCCACCTGGTTGTTGAGGCGGTTGCGCATGTACATTGTCAATACGAATCCTTCGATGTCAAGCTCGGGGTTCAAACCACTCTTCACAATCTTGATGGTGTTAAGCAGCTTGCTCAAACCCTCCAACGCCAAATATTCACACTGTACGGGAATGAGCACAGTGTCGGCAGCGGTGAGGATATTGACTGTGGTGTAACCCAACGATGGGGAGCAGTCGATGAAGATATAGTCGTACTTCTCTCTTATCGAGTCAATGATGTTTTTCATCACAAAGTGAGCATTGTCCATGTTTGGCAACTCCTTGTCGGCAGCTACCAATTGTATGCTTGAGGGCAGAAGCCACAACTTCTTAATATCGGGACTTTGTAGGATAACCTCTTCGGCTTGTTTCTCGCCTATGATACATTCGTATATACCCTCTAGGTCGGTGTCAAATCCCAATCCCGATGTGGCATTTGCCTGTGGGTCGGCATCCAATAAAAGCACCTTCTTGCCCAGCAGAGCAAGTGATGCAGCTAAGTTTATAGCTGTGGTGGTTTTGCCTACGCCACCTTTTTGGTTTGCTAATGCTATTACTTTCGACATCTATGAATGATTCTCTAAATACGTGTTACAATGTGTAATTCTAATTTATAATTAGACCCCTATTGAGTTACAATGAAGGATATAATCGGACAAAATTAATGAAATAAAATTAAATTAAACAACGTATTGATAAAAATGATTAACTTTGTCGAAAGTAAAACGTAATAATGTAGGTGGTGTTATGTCTGATAAAAGTAATAATATTGGTCAAAAAGTAATCATTGAGAGTGGTGAAAAAAGCTCAATAACGTCGCCATTCAAAGGCGCTACATGGTATGATGCGGTTATCATACTGCTCCTTACGGTGGTCGCTCAGGGTATTGGCGGAGTGCTGGCGGGTGTTGTCGGTGCTAAGATTGGTTGGGTGCAGGCAAGCGATGTCATGCGCGAGAGCGTAAACCCCGAAGTGGTTGAGTATGTTGAGTTTCTGCAATCACGATATATTACGCTAAGTCTATTTTTCGCCATCGTAATCGGCTTTGTTATAGTGGTGCTATATGCTCGAATGAAGGGGTGGCGCAATCCACTCTCATTCAAGGCTCCGGGGTGGGCTTCGCCATTTAGATTGTTGTGCGGATATGTGCTGTTGTGGTGCATGAGTATTGTGGTTGAACCTCTCGCCGAGCTTCTTCCAGGCGGACAAGATGCTTTGGGCGGAGGCGGGTGGTTGCTCGTCTCGGCGGTCTGCTTAGCTCCGTTGTTTGAGGAGGTTATATTTAGAGGCTATATCGCTGGGTTGCTACGTTCGGCGTATGGTGGGGTTGTTGCATGGCTCTTCTCGTCGTTGTTGTTTGGCGTTTTGCATGTGCAACCATCTGTTATTCTTACAGCTACATGCGGAGGCTTGGTGTTGGGTTATTACTATTTGCGTTACCGCTCGTTGGTTATGGTCATTATGTTGCATGCGATGAATAATATTACGGCGTGCTTCTTGAAAACGGTTGATTTGGACGACGTCTCGATATCGGTTTTGTTGGGCGGAGGAACACTCTATTGGATTGTTTATGGTGTTAGTTTGTTCATCGTTTTGGCGTCGTTGAGTCGCATGGTGGTGGATATGAGCCGTATCAAAAGTGACAATTATCAGGTAAAAAAGTAATAATATGGTACAAAACTGCGTTAAATTCGCATAAAAAAGTTATCTTTGCCAATTATTATGCGCCAATTATTAAAAATATCGCTTCTGATTGCCTTGCTGGCAGTCGTTTCATGCCGTGAGTTGCCCGACTATTTGTTGGGTGACGATGTTGTCGCACGTGTTGGTCGTCAAACACTTACGAAGGAAGACCTTGCCGAGGTACTCCCTACGGGTGTTAAGGGTGATGATTCGGTAGCCTATGTCAAGAGCTACATTGATAAGTGGCTTGTGCGTCAGCTTAAAATTCAAGAGGCAAATACACTTTTCCCAGAATCGGAGCACGATATAGAAAAACTTGTGGAGGAGTATCGTGGTTCGTTGCTCACTTCGCGTGTGGACCAATACTACATCGAGCAGCAGATGAATCCCGAGGTGAGTGATGCGCAGATTGCGGAGTATTACAACTCGCATAAGGACGATTTTATCCTCGATCGCACGCTCGTTAAGGGTCGTGTGTTGCGATTTGATGCATCATATCGTCAGAGTAAAAAACTCAAGACCACCATGCAGAAGGCTACAACCTCAACTGTTGAGGAGAAGAGCTTGGTAGATATGTGTGCCAAGAATGAGTTTTTGTTGCTCGATAATCGTTCGTCATGGATAAATTTCTCGGATTTCCTTGACAACTTGCCCGTTATTGCAGCTCAAAATAACGAGCCGCTGTTGGATAAGTTAGGTATTCAGGAGATGAAGATGGGCAAGCACTGTTATTACTTCGACTTTACATCGGTGTGCCGCAAGGGAAATGTGGCTCCGTTGGAGGTTGTGGCGGATAATATTCGTCGCATATTACTTACGCGTAGTCGTGCCGAGATTATTCGTTTGCATGAGGAGCAAATTTTAAATAGTGCTATTACAGAAGGTCGTGCGCGCCGATTTGATGTGGAAAATAGAGATAGTTTGTAAATAACACAAATAAGATATTATGTTGAAAAAGAATGTATTGACTACGCTTGTATTGCTGTTTGCTGTGTCACTTACGATGGTACATGCCGACAAGCGACAAGTTATGCTTGATAGAGTTGTTGCCGTTGTGGGTGGCTCGTCGATTCTCTACTCTGAGGTTGTTCAGTCAGCCAACCAGTTGGTGGAGCAGCGTCGTGAGCAACGCTATACGTCGGATAGAGACCCTATGAATGAGGGATTGGAGGAGTTGTTGAAGCAGAAGTTGCTCTACAATCAGGCATTGATAGATTCGGTTGTGGTAGGTATGGACGGTCGTATTGAGTCAAGCGTCGAGAGTCAGTTGCAGATGATGATTGCCGAGGCGGGTTCTGTTACTGACCTTGAGGTGAAGGAGCACATGCCACTGTTTAACTATCGCGATATATTGCGTCAGCGTATTACAGAGCAGGTTTATGCTCAGGAGATGAGTTCTCACGTGGTGTCGAATGTCGTTGTTACACCCGGTGAGGTTGAGCGTTTCTTCAAGGAGTTGAAAGAGGAGGAGAAGCCTATCATTCCCGAGCAATATGTGTATGCTCACATCGTGCGTTTCCCATCATCACAGGAGGAGGCAAAGCGTCGTACGAAGGAGCGTCTTCTGGATATGCGCGAGCGTATCATCTCTGGTAAATCCACTATGGCTATCCTTGCACGTACCTATTCGCAAGACCCCGGTTCTGCGATGAAGGGTGGAGAGTATCCTGCGGGACCTTTGAGTGGCTTGACTGCACCTTTTGCCGAGGCATTGGCAAAACTTAAGGCGGGACAAATCTCTGAGGTGGTGGAGACAGAGTTTGGTTTCCATATCATTGAGCTTATTGATGAGCCTAAGAATGGAATGTATCACTATCGTCACATCTTGCTCAAACCTGTATATACACTCGAGGAGGAGTTGGAGCCAACGAAGTTCTTGGATAGCTTGTCGTTGATGATTAAGTCGGACTCTATCACATTCGAGGAGGCTGCACGTGAGCATTCTCATGACGACCTCACAAAGATGAATGGAGGATTGGTTACAAACCACGATATTTTGATGCATTACAATGCCAATGATGTGAAATACACAGCGACAAAGTTCCGTCGTGAGGATTTTAGCGACCGTCAGCCAGACTACATCAACCTTATTCAGATGAAGCCCGGTGATGTCTCTACGGCATTCGTTACAGCCGATGTCAATGGTAATAGTATCAGTAAGATCGTGAAGTTGTTGGAGATTGTGCCTACTCACTCGGCTTCGTTGGAGGAGGATTATCTCTCTATCGAGGAGATGGCTCTTGAGGATAAGAAGGGTAAGGTCTTTGACAAATGGCTCAAGGAGAAGATTGACGAGTTGTATATATACATCGACCCTGAATTCCGTGAGGGTGAGTTTGAATATCCTAATTGGGTTAAATAAAAGATCTTGAACGTGCGACGTATTCTCTCGGTTATAGTAGTTGTATCGCTATTTGCGGGTATCCTCTTTGCTCAGGGGATAGGTCGTCGTGGTGCCATGTTGCAAGGTGCGGTGGTGGATAACATCACAGAGGCTCCTACAAAGGTCGCAGCCTCTCCGCAACCACGCAAGCGCAAGATTGATTTCATGGCAGACCTCGTCAAGCCGTATAACAACGGCAAGGATAGTGTGGTATATTTCATTGGAAATTTTGCTGCACACCACAATGGCGCAGTTATATGGTGCGATAGTGCCGTGCGTTATAGCGATACACGATGGGGCTTCTTTAATCGCATGGTGATAAATCAAGATTCCATATTTATCTATGGCGATAGTGCCATCTATGATGGTGATGCGGCTCATGCCGAGATATATGCACCTATCGTGAAGGTGGTTGATGGCGATGCTTTGCTTTACACTTATAACTTCAGCTTCAACACTCAAACCAAAGTAGGTCAATATGAGGGTGGTGGCGTGTTGGTGCACGATGACAATATTTTGGAGTCAATACGAGGATATTACGATGCCGAGAACCATAATATAATATGTGTGGAGAGTGTTGAATTGCATGGTGCCGATTACGACATGAAGAGCGATTCGATAATCTACAATACCGATACCGAATTGGCGCGTTTCTTCACCTCAACCGAAATATGGAATGTTGATGGTGAGTATCTTTCGGCTGACGAGGGCTATTACGATAAAGCACCAGACCTATATAGAGTCATTCGCAATGGGTATATCTTGAGCGAAGAGCAGGAGATGTGGAGCGATACGATGGAGTATTATCGCGAGGCGCAACATATCATTGCTCGCAGTAATATCCAGATGGACGACTTCAAGAATAAAATCATGGCGTTTGGTGACTATGCCGAGTATTGGTCGGAGGAGGGTAGGGCTCTGCTTACATCACGACCTTCGGCAGTGGGATATGATACTACACAGAGCGATACAGTGTTTGTTGCTGCCGATTCGTTGTGGATGCTGACTGTGAATCCTAATCGAGAGGCTCGCCTTAAAGCTGAGGCTGAAGCAGAGGCTAAGAGATTGGCTGCCGAGGAATTAGCAGCAAAGCAGCACGCTGATAGCGTAGCTCGTGTTGAGTCTGCTCGTAAGTCGTCTATGGCATTATCAAAGGGTCTGAGTGTCGATGAGGTCTATGCTCGCCACATGAGTGGAAAGTTCCACACAGATACTCCTCCACTATCAATGGAACAATCACAGCTTTCGTCAAAGGATACGTTGCAGTACTTTGCCGATAGTATGCTCATGGTGCCCGATACGATGCAGTTGGAGGTGGGAGAGATGGTCGATAGTGCGCTGTTGCAGTTGCAGGACTCGATAGCGAAACTCCCAGCCAAGCAGCAGAAGGCTTACTATGCTGCGCAGGAGAAGTTGCAGAACCAGCAGCGTAAGGCTGAGCTAAATAAGCAGAAGGCGCAGGAGCGTAAGATAAAACTCGATTCTATTGCTAAGCTACGTCAGGCGAAGATAAATATCCAGCTTGAGAAGGAGCGTCAGAACGAGTTGCAACGTATGGCAAAGGATTCGGTGCGTCGTGCCGAACGTCGAGCAAAGCTCACAGCGAAGGGTAAAGATGTGTCAGAGCTCGATCGTGAGGATAGTATTGCTGCGGCACGTAACGAACTTGTGCGTCGCATGATGAAGACCGATAGTGTGGCTGTTGTGGATAGCTTGGCGACAGATACTACTAAGATTGCTAAGGATTCGATTGTGATTTCCGATACGGTAAAGGTTGATAGCATCTATCGAGTGTTGAAGGCATATCGTAAGGTGAAGATGTATCGTTCAGATGCTCAGATGGTGTGTGATTCCCTTGTGAGCAACACGCTTGATTCAATTATCCATCTCTACATCGAGCCTGTGATGTGGAACCAGAGTAATCAGTTGGCGGCTGAGCAGGTAGATGTCTATACACAAAATGGAGCATTGCAACGAGCTGAGTTTAATGGAGAGCCAATCATGGTGGCGGAGATTGATACCACTTATTATAATCAGGTTGCTGGTAAGGCAATGACCGCATACTTTAAGGATAACGAGATATTCCGCAACGATGTCAATGGCAATGTGCAGACCATATACTTCCGTACCGAGAGTGAGGATTCGCCGCTGGTTACCGAGATGACATATCTCGAGAGTGCGTCGGCTTCGTTCTTTATCGAGGATCAGCAATTGGTGGGTATTACCTATCGAAACGATGTACCATTTACGATGTATCCGTTGGCGCTTATTCCCGAGTCGCAGCCATTGAAGCTCAAGAATTTCAAGTGGGTACCACAGGTGCGACCCGAGAGGGAAGATGTCTTTAATCGAGCGATACGTCCTGCTGAGAGGGAAGCGCGTCGTTTGCGCCGTCGTCCTACGTTCTCCATTGTTGAGAAGATGGACCGCCGCAAAGAGCTTCTGCTTATGCGAGGCGAGTGGAGTGATAGAGAAGACCAGCTCACGCCAGAGCTCATCGAGTGGCGCAACCGCAATATGGAACAGAATCCGAGATAGCAATCTCGGATTTTTTTTATGACAAGATGTGAGTTTGTCAAATTTTTCGTATATTTACGGTATATTGAAAACCTTAAAACTAAAAATATACGACTATGAGCTCAAAACTATCACGTTTAGATTTTCTGCGTTTTTCAGCGCTGGGGGCATCTTCTTTATTACTGCCTCGTGCGGCGATGGCTGCCACAGCTGAGAAGAAGAGTAAGAAGAATGACAAGAACGACTTTATTAACATTGGCTTTATCGGTTTGGGACAGCAGGCTATTTATCTGAAAAATGGCTTTATCACCAACCCTGACGTGCGTGTCGTGGCGGGTTGCGATGTCTATGACATTAAGCGTAATCGCTTCGAGCAG
Organism: Alistipes sp.; assembly: GCA_017424405.1. Classification (GTDB taxonomy): domain Bacteria; phylum Bacteroidota; class Bacteroidia; order Bacteroidales; family Rikenellaceae; genus Alistipes. The sequence continues at coordinate 19,767 of JAFPAD010000030.1, read as the reverse complement.
CAGGTGAATGGTTATTATGCCGACAAGGGTATTAAGCAGAAGGTGGATATGTATGTTCGCTTCGAGGAGTTGCTTGCACGTGAGGATATCGATGCGGTTGTAATCGCTACGCCTGACCATCAGCATGCTCGTATAGCTATTGCGGCATGTAAGGCAGGAAAGGATATCTATCTTGAGAAGCCATTGACGTTTACCGTATATGAGGGTCAGCGTTTGGTGGAGGCTGTTCGTGCGAATAACCGCATACTTCAGGTGGGTAGCATGCAGCGTTCGATGGCCGAGTTTATTCATGCTGCCAATGTTGTGCGTGAAGGTCGTTTGGGTAAAGTGTCACTTATTCACGCCTATGTGGGAGATGGACCTAAACCTTACACCTTGCCAAAGCAGGAGGTGCCAGCTGGCTTGGATTGGGATTTGTGGTTAGGACCTTTGTCGGATAAGTTCCACTACCATCACGAGGTGGTGCCTTTGATTACCGAGAGTGGCGGTGATGAGTGCTGGGGCGCTTGGCGTTGGTATCAAGGTATGGGCGGAGGCTTCACTACCGATTGGGGTGCTCACATGTTCGACGTGGCTCAGTGGTGCATCGGCAAGGACCGTACGGGTCCAGTCGAGATTCTTCCTCCTGCGGCATCATGGCACCGTTGCTTGACTTTCAAGTATGATAACGGTATCGAGATGATTCAAAAGAATTTCGGTAAGGGTCAGGCAGTGAAGGTGCAAGGTGAGAATGGTTGGATTATCGTAGGTCGTGGTCTCTTCGAAGCTTCGTCGCCAGACTTTATGCCAACGAAGGTTGATCAGCAGGCAGTTTATGAGACTAACGTGGGTCACTACCAGAGTTTCATCAATGCTATCAAGAGTCGTCGTGATCCTAATGTGCCTGTCGAGGTGGGGCACAGCTCATGTACGGTATGTAATGTGGGAAACATCGCCTACGAACTCAATCGCCCACTTAAGTGGAATCCTATTGTCGAGAAGTTTATGGCAGACGATGAGGCTAATAAACTCTTGCATTACGACTATCGTGCGCCATACGTATTGGAGTAGGGTTGTAATCTTATAATAGAATGGAGGGTGTTGCCTTTTTTAGGTTGTGCACCCTCTCTCTATTTCAGCATGGGGGCGGCAAAAATATAGGTAAAAATTTGGTCAAATGAAATTTGTTTTCTACTTTTGCACCGCTTGAAAGGGCTAATGCTGTTGTAGCTCAGTGGTAGAGCACTTCCTTGGTAAGGAAGAGGTCGTGAGTTCAAGCCTCATCAACAGCTCAGCGTAATGCCACCCTCTAATGGGGTGGCTTTTGTTGTTTTTAGGCTGAAATATAACAAATGAATACTATGCACACTCAAACTAAAGGCAGTGCCGTAGCACTTCTTCCCTTGGTGGTATTCTTGGGTATCTATCTTGTGGGGTCGCTGCTTACGGGAGACTTCTATAAAATTCCAATTACCGTGGCGGGTATGGCAGCTTCGATAGTTGCCATCGCTATGTCGCGTCGTCAAACTCTCACCGAGAATGTCGCGTCATACACCTCAGGTGCAACCGACCACAATATCATGCTCATGATATGGATATTCATCTTGGCGGGAGCCTTTGCAGCCTCGACCAAGCAGATGGGTGCCGTAGATGCTACTGTGGAACTCACGTTGAGGCTTGTGCCTGCTCGTTTTTTACCAGCTGGAATATTCTTGGCGGCGTGTTTTACCTCGCTCTCCATTGGAACGTCGGTGGGAACCATTGTTGCGCTGACACCTATCGCTTCGGCTCTCTCGGAGCAGATTGAGTGCCCTACGGCGTGGTTGGTTGCTATCGTTGTGGGCGGTGCGCTGTTTGGAGATAACTTATCGTTTATTTCCGACACCACCATCGCTGCAACTCGTACGCAAGGGTGTTCGATGCGTGATAAGTTCCGCACAAATATACTCATAGCCTTGCCTGCGGCGGTCGTTACACTTCTGATATATATCTTCACCAGCGAGCTTTCGGCATCGCCTATCGAAAATCAGATCTCATCGGAATGGTACACCATGTTGCCTTATTTGTTGGTGTTGGTTACGGCGATAGCTGGAGTGAATGTGTTGAAAGTGTTGGTATTGGGTATTATCTCATCGGGCGTGATAGGACTCTTGGCAGGTAGTGTGTCGCTCGTTGATTGGATAACTGCTATGGGCGAGGGAATCGCAGGCATGGGTGAACTTATCATCATCACCATGATGGCAGGAGGTATACTTGAGATGATACGCCTTCAGGGAGGAATAGACTTCTTGATACACCACATTAGCCGACATGTGAACTCGCGCCGTGGTGCTGAGACCGCAATAGCGTCGCTTGTCGTTATTGCCGATGTGTGTACGGCGAATAATACCGTTGCTATTATCTCGGTGGGCGGTATTGTTCGAGATATAGCCCAGCGATTTGGCATTTCGCCACGTCGTACCGCCAGCCTTTTGGACACGTTCTCATGCTTTGCACAGGGCTTCTTGCCTTATGGAGCACAGCTCCTTATGGCTGCAGGGTTGGCATCTATCTCGCCTGTGGAGATTATACCTCATCTCTATTATCCGTTTATTCTGGGAGCTTTTGCTGTGGTGGTAATTCTTATCCAGCGTCCGAGATATAACAAATAATATGTAAATTATAGAGTTTGTGTTTTATGATTTCATATTTATTTGTAAATTTGCATGATACAAGAATATTTATAACAATAAAACAATAACAATTATGAAGATTTCAAGAATTTTGATGGCTGCAGTTGCTGTTTTGATGATGGCATCATGTGGTAGCAAGGCTCAGCAGGATTGCTGTGGCGGTTGCAAGGAGTTCCCTATTGGTTTGCAGCTCTACTCTGTTCGTGGTGATATGGAGCAGGACTTCAAGGGTACACTTCAGAAGGTTAAGGAGATGGGTTACGACGGCGTTGAGTTCGCTGGTTTGTTCGGTAACTCTCCTGAGCAGGTTAAGGCTTGGTGCGAGGAGATTGGCTTGAATCCTATCTCAGCTCACGTGCCTTTGGCTGACATGTTGGCTGATGTTGATAAGGTAATCGCTGATTATAAGGCTATTGGTTGCGAGTATATCGTTGTGCCTTATGTTACAGAGGAGCGTCGTCCTGGTGGTGAGTTGTTCTTGCAGATGGTTGAGGAGATTCGTGCAATCGGCGAGAAGTGCAAGGCAGCAGGTTTGACATTGCTCTATCATAACCACGACTTCGAGTTCAAGACATTGGAGAGTGGCGAGTATGGCTTGGATTATCTCTACGCTAATGTTCCTGCTGACTTGTTGCAGACTGAGTTGGATCAGTGCTGGGTGAAGTACTCAGGTGTTGATCCAGTGGAGTATTTGTTGAAGTATTCAGGTCGCTCACCTGTTGTTCACCTCAAGGATTACTACAAGGAGGGTGAGATGGAGGGCGATCCATACGCACTTATCGGTTTGAACGAGGGCGAGGAGAAGAAGAGCGCTGCTTTCGAGTTCCGTCCTTTGGGTTGCGGTGTGCAGGATATTCCATCTATCATCAAGGCTGCTGTTAAGGCTCAGAGCAAGTGGCTCATTGTTGAGCAGGATCAGCCAAGTTTGGGCAAGTCTCCAATGGAGTGCGTTGCTATGAGCATGGAGTATATCAAGAACCTCAAGGCTGAGGGTTGCTGCGATGGTGGTGACCACTGTGGTGATGGTTGTGGCGATAGCTGCGGCGACGGTTGCGGTGAGAAGCCATCTTGTGGCGATAGCAAGTGCACTGATAAGGCTTGTGGCGAGGCTAAGGCTAAGAAGTGCGGTGATAAGGCTTGCGGCGGTTGCAAGTAGTAATATCTCACTTTAAAAGATATAAAACAATCCCGACTTCCTTTTGGAGGTCGGGATTGTTTTATTAGAGTGGTGAGCGATATAACTTACTCCTCAACGATTGTAATTGATAGAATCAAATCACCAGGACGAATATCGTCAATCACGTCTAAGCCCTCGATAACTTTGCCGAAGCAAGTGTGTACACCATCAAGGTGCTGGGTGTTTTGGCGGTTGTGGCAGATGAAGAACTGTGAGCCACCTGTGTCCTTGCCACGATGAGCCATCGACATCACACCACGCTCATGGTACTGACGCTCGGCTGATGTCTCGCACTTAATAGTGTAGCCGGGACCACCTGCTCCGTTACCTATAGGACAACCACCCTGAATCACAAAATTAGGAATTACACGGTGGAATGTTAGACCGTCGTAGAAGCGGCTCTGTGCAAGTTTGATAAAGTTTTCGGCAGCGATAGGGGTCTCGTTAGTGTAGAGCTCCGCCTTCATGTCGCCCTTCTCGGTTGAAATAATTGCGTATGTCATAATTATAATGTATATTAAATTCTATCGGCAAATATAGCCAAAAAATGCGAAAAAAAAAGTAGAGAAAAACTTGTAACTCAAGAAAAAATGTTATCTTTGCAGTAGTAAATATAAATAACCAAAATGAAGAAGATTCTTATTGTAGGTGCAGGTGGTCAGATCGGTTCTGAGTTGGTGACTTATCTGCGTGGTATTTATGGTGGTTCAAATGTTATTGCAGCCGACCTTCGTCCAAACGAGAAGTTGGCAGCAGATGGTCCTTTTGTTGAGCTCGATGTTTTGAACCAGAATAAGTTTGCTTACACAGTTCACAAGAATGGTGTTGATACCATCTTCAATCTTGTGGCGCTGTTGTCTGCTACGGGTGAGAAGAACCCTCAGCTCGCGTGGAATATCAACATGGGTGCGTTGAATAACTCGTTGGAGATAGCTCGTGAGTATAATTGTGCGGTCTTTACACCTTCGTCAATCGGTGCTTTTGGTGGCGACTTCCCTCGTGATAATACTCCTCAGGACGTAGCGATGCAGCCTGACACAATGTATGGAGTATGTAAGGTTTCTGGTGAGTTGCTTTCAAATTACTACTACTCACGTTACGGCGTTGATACTCGTTCGGTGCGTTTCCCTGGTATCATTTCTAACGTAACATTGCCAGGTGGTGGTACGACCGATTATGCAGTTGAGATTTATTACGCAGCCGTAAAGGGTGAGAAGTTTGTTTGCCCTGTGCGCGACGTATATATGGACATGATGTATATGCCTGATGCATTGCGTGCTATGGTTGAGCTTATGGAGGCTGATCCTACTAAGTTGCGTCACCGCAATAGCTTCAACATTGCATCAATGAGCTTTACTCCAGATATCATCTACAACGAAATTCGCAAGCGTATTCCAGATTTCCAGATGACTTATCGAATTGATCCCGTTAAGCAGGGTATCGCCGAGAGCTGGCCAAACAGTCTCGATGATTCATGCGCACGTGAGGAGTGGGGTTGGAAGCCTCAGTGGGACTTGTCGTCAATGACCGACGATATGTTGGAGGCTATCAGAAAAAAGAATCTTTAGCGATAGAGATAATTGTAATAGTTGAGAGGACGGGGCTACGTGTTAGCCCTGTTTTTTTTGTGTTATATGAGATTCTCATTCGGCTCGGGGTGGCGATTTTGTTTTTATTAGTCGATTTTGTCCAATATTGCTATTTTATTCACTATGAAATGTTATCTTTGTGGTAAATAGGGTAAATATTAACTTAATACTATTGGGTTATGAAAAGATTTTACGCGTTTGTGATTTGTGCGCTCTTGTGTGGCGTAGCATCAGCTCAGAATGTGCAGTTGCACTACGATTTGGGTAGAAGCATTTATAGTGAGTTGGATAAGAGCGAGAGCTCGTATGGTCGTCCAGCCCTGACTACTACGGTAGAGATGTTTCGTCCTGATTCATGGGGTAGTACATTCTTCTTCGTGGATATGGATTATTCAAAAGGCGTGAAGGGTGCATATTGGGAGATTGCGCGCGAACTTAATTTCTGGCAGGATAGTAATTGGAATTGGTTGTCTGTTCACGCTGAGTATAACGGCGGCTGTAGCAATGCGGTAGGCTCTTTCAACGATAGCTGGTTGGGCGGTTTGACATATTCGGGACACTCTAAGGATTTTAGCAAGACTTGGTCTGTTTCGGCTATGTATAAGTTCATTCCTCGAACAATAGCATTAGATGGTGGATATGCTGAGCATAACTTCCAGATTACTGGTGTGTGGGGTATCAACTTCGCTTCAGGTTGGGCTACATATTCAGGCTTTATTGATTTCTGGCGCGAGGCACGTATTTGGCAGAATACTACTCATATCATGCTTTCAGAGCATCAGTTGTGGTTGAATCTCAACAAGATACGTGGCTGGGATAAGGTGAATATGAGTGTAGGTACTGAGGTGGAGTTTTCAAATAATTTCGTCAATAAGGGCTTTTATGTGATACCTACGCTTGCTGCAAAGTGGACATTCTAACGTAAATCATAAAACTTAAAAAATATGCTTAAAAAACTTTTTGGATTTGATTCCGCAAAGCACTCAATTCGTACCGAAGTGCTGGCGGGTATTACTACATTCCTTACGATGTCGTACATCCTGGCTGTAAACCCAGGTATGTTCTCGCAGCTTGACGGAATGAGTGCAGGTGCTGTTTTCACCGCTACGGCTCTGGCTGCTGTTATCGGAACGCTTGTTATGGCTTTTTTTGCGAAGATGCCTTTCGGTATGGCTCCAGGTATGGGTCTTAATGCTTTCTTTGTCTATACCGTTTGTATGGGCATGGGCTACACATGGCAGTTTGCCGTGACGGCTGTGCTGATTGAGGGATTTGTCTTTATTCTGCTGACTCTTTCCAATTTGCGTGAGGCAATTATGAATGCTATCCCTATGTCGCTGAAGAATGCCATAGGTGCGGGTATTGGTCTTTTTATCGCATTTGTGGGTTTGCAGAATGCTGGTGTTATTATCAATAGTGATGCTACTTTGGTGTCGCTTGCGGATTTGACAGAAGATGCTCCATTGCTGGCACTTGTGGGGTTGGTTATCACTGGTTTTATGGTTGTTAGGAATGTGCCAGGAGCGTTGCTTATTGGTATCTTGGTGACAACTGTGATAGGTATTCCTCTGGGTATTACCAATTTTAGCGGTGTGCTTTCAATGCCTCACTCGTCGTCGGAAATTTTCTGCAAGTTTGAGTGGGGTCAGATATGGTCGCTCGATATGTTGGTTGTGGTATTTACCTTCCTCTTTATCGATTTGTTCGACACAATCGGCACATTGGTGGGTGTCTGCACCAAGGCTAATATAATTACTCCTGATGGTAAGATTCCTCGCGTAAAGGAGGCGTTTATGGCTGATGCTATCGCTACCACTGCGGGTGCTTGCTTGGGTACATCTACCGTAGTTACCTATGTGGAGAGTGCGTCGGGTGTAGCGCAGGGTGGTCGTACAGGTCTGACCGCATTTGTCGTTGCGTGCTGCTTTGCGTTGGCGTTGTTCTTCTCGCCTCTGTTCCTATCTATTCCACCAGCGGCGACTGCGGCTGTGTTGATAATCGTGGGTTTGTTTATGTTGGAACCAATTAAGAAAATTCCTTTTAGCGACTATTCTGAGTCTATTCCAGCATTTATCTGCATCATCATGATGCCTTTGACATACTCAATCTCTGATGGTATCCTGCTTGGTATGATTTCTTATGTAGCGCTGAATGCGTTGTGCGGAAAGTTGTCGAAAATTACACCGACGATGTATATTCTTGCAGTGTTGTTTGTGTTGAAATATATTTTTATCTAACAATAAGTTAGGTTGGCGCAATGTTAAATTTTCCACATTTTTGGGATATTTGTCGTTGAGGTTTTGCGCTTTTGTAAAAAAAAGAGTATATTTGTACGAATATTAACCTATAACATTATAAAAAACAATTTATGAAATCAAGAATTTTGACAGTTGTGGCGTTGCTTTTCGCAGTAGCGTCATTTGCTCAGCCTCGTGCAGAGTACCCACGTCCACAGTTTGAGCGTGCGGATTGGAAGAACTTGAATGGCGAGTGGTCATTCACATTGGACCTCTCAAAGTCAGGTACTCATCGTAACTACTACGCAAGCAATGGTTTTGACGGTAAGATCACCGTACCATTTGCTCCAGAGTCAAAACTCTCAGGTGTTGGTTACATCGACTTCATCAACAGCGTATGGTATCAGCGTAACATTCAGGTTCCTGCTGAGTGGGCTGGTAAGGCTATCAAGTTGAACTTCGGTGCTGTTTATTACACATCAGAGGTTTATATCGATGGTAACTTCGTAGGTCGTCACTATGGCGGTTCTGACTCATTCTCATTCGATATCACTAAGTGGGTTGCTGACGGTAAGGAGCACAGCTTGGTTGTTCACGCTGAGAGCGATCTCCGCAACGGTAACCAGCCAGGTGGTAAGCAGTGTATGAACTACTACTCACAGGTTTGCTCTTACACTCGTACAACTGGTATCTGGCAGACTGTATGGATGGAGGCTGTTGATAAGGCTGGTTTGGAGCGCGTTCAGGTTTACACTGACATCGACAACTCACAGCTTATCGTAACTCCTACATTCTACACAACTCCTAACGGCAACCGTTTCGCTATCACAGTTAAGGATGGTGAGAAGGTAGTAGCTAAGGGTAACTTCGTTGCTTCTCAGGGTCTTCCAGTTGTATTGCCTATCAAGAAGGCTAAGCTTTGGTCTCCAGAGAATCCATTCCTCTACGATGTAGTTTATGAGGTATTGGACGCACAGGGTAAGGTAGTTGATAAGGTTGACGCTTATGTTGGTATGCGTAAGATTCACGTTGCTGGTAACAAGATTTACCTCAACAACAAGCCTTACTACCAGCGTTTGGTATTGGATCAGGGCTTCTATCCTGATGGCGTTTGGACAGCTCCATCTGACGAGGCTTTGAAGGCTGATATCGAGATGTCAAAGGCAGTTGGTTTCAATGGCGCACGTTTGCACCAGAAGGTATTCGAGGAGCGTTTCTACTACTGGGCTGATAAACTTGGTTACCTTGTATGGGGCGAGATGCCATCATGGTGCTTGAACGTAAATTCAATCGCCGGTGGTCGCAACTTCATCTCAGAGTGGCAGAACATCGTTGTTCGTGACCGCAACCACCCAGCATTGGTTGCTTGGACTCCACTTAACGAGGCATGGGGTCGTCCAGGTTACGAGGCAGGTCGCTTCTACACAGACCTTTACAATATCACACGTCAGCTTGATCCATCACGTCCATGTAACACAGTATCAGGTGGTTTGTACGTAGTATCTGACTTCTGTACAGCTCACTGCTACGAGCAGGACGGTCAGCGTTTGCACGATATTCTTTACAAGGACGGTCGCTGGTACCAGCCACAGGGTCCATCACAGCAGGATTGCGGTCGCTCAATCAACGTGGAGGTTTACGACGGTTCAGTTCCTTACTTGTTGGATGAGTTCGGTGGTATCAAGTGTGCTGAGACAACTCCAGGTGGTGACTCATGGGGTTACGGTGGCGCAGCTCCTACACGCGAGGACTTCTACAAGCGTTTGGAGGGTCAGGTTAAGGGTATCATCGATCACGCTGATAAGATCTGCGGTTTCTGCTACACTCAGCTCACAGACGTAGAGCAGGAGCAGAACGGTGTTTACTACTATAACCGTGAGGCTAAGTTCGATGCTAAGCGTTTGTTTGAGATTTTCCAGATGAAGGCTGAGGGCTACGAGCAGTAGAATTAAACAATAACAATGGGTCTGTGTCGGCTTATGCCGCACAGACCTTTTATTTATATATTTTAAGGTATATACTATTATGAAGAGATTGGTGTTGGCATTTGTTGCCCTTATGGTGAGCTTTTCTGCAATTGCTCAACTTCCACGTGCGGAGTATCCTCGTCCACAGTTTGAGCGTGAGGCGTGGCAGAATTTGAATGGTGAGTGGACTTATACGCTTGACCCTGTGAAGACAGGTTGGGAGCGCGGATTGAGAAATAGCAAAGGTTTTCAGGATAAGATCATAGTGCCATTTGCTCCTGAGAGTAAGTTGTCGGGTGTTGAGCATAAGGAGTTTATTCCTTGCATATGGTATCAGCGTAACATTACCATTCCTGCTGAGTGGGAGGGTAAGGACGTGTTGCTTCAGTTTGGTGCCGTATATTACGAGTCGGAGATATATGTGGACGGTAAATTCGTCGATCGTCATTTCGGAGGATCAGATTCATTCACCGTCGATATTACCAAGTTCGTAAAGGCAGGAAGTACTCACTCACTTGTTGTTAATGCTAAGAGTGACCTTCGTTCACGCATGCAGTCGGCTGGTAAGCAGTCGTTGCGTCACGGTCCATTCGAGTGTATGTACACCCGTACCACAGGTATTTGGCAGACCGTATGGATGGAGGCTGTTGCTCCAACGGCAATTTCACGAGTAAAGTATGTTACCGATATTGACCGCAGCGCAGTGAGCATGGAGTTTACAATGCGTCGTAATGCTGCGGCTAACACACTTACAATCAACGTAAAAGATGGCTCTAAGGTTGTTGCTACGCAGAGCGGTAAGGTTGCTTCAGGTTCTATCTTCACATTGCCTATTAAGAAGGCTAAGTTGTGGAGTCCAGAGTCGCCATTCCTCTACGATGTGGAGTTTATCTTGAAGGATGCCGAGGGCAACGTAGTTGATAAGGTTGCTTCTTACTTTGGTATGCGCAAGATCCACACCGAGGGCAATAAAGTATATCTCAACAATGAGCCTTATTTCCAGCGTTTGGTTCTGGATCAGGGCTTCTATCCAGATGGTATCTGGACAGCTCCATCTGACGCTGCTTTGAAGCAGGATATCGAGCTCTCATTGCAGGCTGGTTTCAACGGTGCTCGTCTGCACCAGAAGGTATTTGAGGAGCGTTTCTACTATTGGGCTGACAAGCTCGGTTACCTGACTTGGGGTGAGGCTCCAAGCTGGGGTCTGGATGCAAATGCAGTAGAGGCTGCACGTAACTTCATCACCGAGTGGCGTAACCTTGTGGTGCGTGATATCAACCACCCATCAATCGTTACCTGGACTCCATTCAACGAGGAGTTCTGGCCAGATCAGACTCAGTTCCCACGCTTCGTGAACGATGTTTACACTCTCACAAAGCAGCTTGACCCATCACGCCCAGTGAACACAGTATCAGGTGGTATTCAGATTCTTACAGACATCTGGACAGAGCACCACTATGAGCAGGATCCAGCTCGTTTGAAGGAGGTTATCTACGACGGCGGTAAGATGTTCGTTCGTGGTCCTTCTATCCAGGAGCGTCACCGCGGTAACGTAGGTTTCAACCGTCCTGTATTGAGCGACCCATTCACATTCCCACGCTACGACGGCTCAATCCCATACATCTTGGATGAGTTCGGCGGTATTAAGTGTATGGAGGCTAACCCATCGAAGGATGGTGCTTGGGGTTATGGTAGCGCACCACAGACCAAGGAGGAGTTCTATGAGCGTTTGGAGGGTCAGGTTCGTGGCTTGATGTCATTGAACAAGAATATGTGGGGCTGGTGCTACACTCAGCTTACTGACGTTGAGCAGGAGCAGAACGGTATCTACTACTACGACCGTAAGGTTAAGTACGATATGGAGCGTATCCGCAAGATTTTCCAGATGGAGATTCCAACAGAGGAGTAGAAGAGTAAAGAAACAATAAAATAAGAAAAAAAGATGAAAAAGATTTTAGTTGCGTTGGCAGCTGTTGCCGTGTTGGCAAGCTGCGGCGAGAAGAAGCACTGCGATGGTTGCTGCGGTGTTGAGTTGATCAAGGCTGAGAACTTCCAGCAGGAGGTTGATGGCAAGCCGGTTGATCTTTATACTTTGCATAATGGTGACCTTACAATGCAGGTGACTAACTTCGGTGGTCGCGTGGTGTCGTTGTGGGCTCCTGACCGCGAGGGTAAGAAGGCCGATATCGTATTGGGTTATGAGACTTTGGATCGCTACGTGAACAACACAGGCGAGCGTTTCTTGGGTGCTCCAGTAGGTCGTGTTGCTAATCGTATCGGTTATGGTAAATTCACTTTGGAGGGCAAGGAGTACAACACTCCACTCAACAACAACGGTCACACTCTTCACGGTGGTTTGAAGGGTATTGATATGCTCGTATGGGACGTTATGGAGGTTAAGCCAGAGTCTATTACATTGCACCTTGTAGTGCCCGATGGTTTGGATGGCTTCCCAGGTAACTTGGACATCACTATGAAGTATGCTTTGACAGCAGATAACGAGTTTGTTGTAACATACTCAGCTACAACTGATGCTCCTACAGTATGTAACCTCTCTCACCACTCATTCTTCAACCTCAAGGGTGAGGCTGGTGGTACAATCCTCGACCATGTCTTGACTTTGAAGGCTGACCGCATCACTCCTACTGATGCAGCGTTGATCCCAACAGGTGAGATTCTCTCAGTTGAGGGTACTCCATTCGATTTCCGCGAGCCAACAGCTATTGGCGATCGTATCGAGGCTCAGGACGAGCAGCTTATCAATGGTAAGGGTTACGATATGAACTGGGTTTTGGAGCGTGAGGATAACGGTCAGGTTGAGACTGTTGCTACTTTGTACGACCCAACTTCAGGTCGTTGCATGGACGTTGCAACAGATCAGGTTGCTATCCAGTTCTATAGCGGTAACTTCTTCGATGGCACTTACAACGGTAAGTATGGTAAGCCGTTGGCATTCCGTGAGTCAGTAGCTTTGGAGACTCAGAAGTATCCAGATGCTCCTAACCACGACAACTTCCCATCTGTAGTTTTGAACCCAGGTGAGGAGTACACTCAGACTTGTATCTATAAGTTCTATACTAAGTAGTATTTATGATAAAAAGATTATTGGCAATGGCTGTCGCAGCACTTTTGTGTTGCGCAGCCTCAGCCCAGAACCGCTGGACAATACAGCCAGATGGCAAGACCATCCGTATGGAGGTGAGCGAGGATAATTATCCTCATCACGACCATATCGAGATGAGTGGTAAGATGATGGCTACGGTGCTCTACTGGGGCATTGACAAGGAGCAGAAGTTCATTCTGGATCGCTCGCTCGTGTTCCCTATGTTGCGCCGCATACCGAACGACACCCACGGTAGCTTGATGATACGTCAGGCATTGGATGTTGTTGCGCAGTTGCGTATCAATAACAACAACCGCCTGAAGTTCACTGCACGCTTTGTTGAGATTAACGGCGGAATGCGTGTTGTGGAGGACCATCGTGGTGGCGCCTATGGTTTGGAGGTTGATAGAACAATCTTCCCAACTATGGAGCAGGCTATGATGTGCGAGCACTATGTGCTTCGCAACACAGGCACGGTGGATTACATTTTGCAGATTCCATCGCTGGAGCAGGAGGTGCTGACCGACCCTAAGAAAGGTGTGAAGGGCTCGTATCGCATGCTCACAACGGTTAAGGGTGGAGGTGTTTATTTCCTCAAGCAGGGCGAAAGTGTTGAGTTTGATGTTGTGATTGAGGGTCTTGAGATGGGACAGCCAAGTCAATCAAATCTTGATGTGAAGCAGTTGCTTGCCGAGCGTCAGGCGTTCCTCGATGTGATGGATAACAATTTGGTGCTTGATACGCCAGATGATGTCATTGACACCGAGTTCCGCTTTGCAAAGATCCGTGCTTCGGAGTCAATCTGCAAGACTAAGGGTGGCTATATGCATGCGCCAGGTGGCGAGAGCTACTACGCTGCAATCTGGGCAAACGACCAGGCAGAGTATGTAAACCCATTCTTCCCATTCACAGGTTATGAGGTGGGTAACGAGTCTGCATTGAACTCATATCGTCACTTTGCTCGTTTTATGAACGACGAGTGGCGCCCTATTCCAAGTTCAATCATCGCCGAGGGTGATGATATCTGGAATGGCGCAGGCGATAGAGGTGATGGTGCGATGATCGCATATGGTGCTGCGCGCTATGCTCTTACGCGTGCCGACAAGGTAGAGGCGGAGGAGTTGTGGCCACTTATCGAGTGGTGTTTGGAGTATTCGCGTCGTCAGATTAATGACAAGGGTGTCGTGAAGTCGGACCGCGATGAGTTGGAGGGTCGTTTCCCTGCGGGAGATGCCAACCTCTGCACCTCTACGCTCTACTACGATGCCTTGATTTCAGCGGCGCATTTGGGTCGCGAGCTTGGCAAGAGCCCAAAACTCATTGCCGACTACCAGAAGCGCGCAAAGGCTATGCGCTCGGCTATCGAGTCGCACTTCGGCGCTACAGTGCAGGGTTATGAGACATATCGCTACTATGAGGGTAACGACATCTTGCGCTCGTGGATTTGTATGCCATTGTGCGTAGGTATCTACGACCGTGCTGATGCCACTATGGACGCGATGTTTAAGTCGGATCTTTACACCAAAGATGGTCTTTTGACAGCGCAGGGTAGCACAACGTTCTGGGATCGTTCTACATTGTATGCGTTCCGTGGCGGTTATGCGGCAGGCTATGCAGATTTCATCACCGAGCAGTTATCATACTACTCAAATCGTCGTCTGCTTGGTGACCACGTGCCATATCCTATCGAGGCGTGGCCAGAGGGTAACCAGCGTCACCTTTCGGCAGAGAGCGGACTCTATTGCCGTATCATCACCGAGGGTATGTTCGGCATTCGTCCTACGGGTATGCGTAGCTTTGAGCTTAAGCCTGAGATTCCATCGTCATGGGAGTTCGCGTCGCTTAAGAATGTGCGTGCTTTCGGCAGTGACTTCGATATCGAGGTTAAGCGTGTGGCGGGCGATAAGTTGAACGTTAAAGTGTGCGAGAAGGGTGGTAAGACTCAGAGCTTCACAATCAAACAAGGTAAAACTATTAATGTAAAACTATAACAAACACTTAAAATTATTAAAACTATGGACATTCAGTTTATTAGAGAGAAATTTGCCGAGAAGTTCGGTACAACAGGTGAGCTTTACACATCTCCAGGTCGTATCAACCTCATCGGTGAGCACACTGACTATAACGGTGGTTTCGTATTCCCAGGTGCTATCGACAAGGGTATGGTAGCTGAGATTAAGCCTAACGGTACAGATAAGATTCGCGCTTATTCAGTTGACTTGCAGGACTACGCTGAGTTCGGTTTGAACGAGGAGGATAAGCCAGCTCAGTCATGGGCTTGCTACATCTTTGGTGTTGCTCGCGAGGTTTTGAAGCGTGGCGGTAAGGTAGAGGGTTTTGATACAGCTTTTGGTGGTGATGTACCTCTCGGTGCAGGTCTTTCATCTTCAGCTGCTTTGGAGTCTACATTTGCTTTCGCGTTGAACCACATCTACAACGAGGATAAGTTCGGTAGCTTCGAGTTGGCTCGCATTGGTCAGTCAACTGAGCACAATTACTGCGGTGTTAAGTGCGGTATTATGGACCAGTTCGCTTCAGTACACGGTAAGAAGGGTAACCTGATGCGTTTGGACTGCTTGTCTTCTGAGTTCGCTTACTTCCCATTCGATCCAGAGGCTTACGGCTATCGTTTGGTATTGGTTGACTCTGTTGTTAAGCACGAGTTGGTAGGTTCTCCATACAACAAGCGTCGTGAGTCTTGCGAGCGCGTTGCTGGTATCTTGGGTCAGGAGACTTTGCGTGGAGCTACAATGGAGCAGTTGGACGCTATCAAGGATCAGATCTCTGAGGAGGATTACATGCGTGCTCGCTACGTTATCGGTGAGGAGAAGCGCGTACTCGACGTATGTGCTGCTTTGGAGGCTGGTGACTTGGAGACTGTTGGTGCTCGTATGTATGAGACTCACTGGGGTATGTCAAAGGATTACGAGGTTAGCTGCGAGGAGCTCGACCTTTTGGCTACAATCGCTAAGGAGTGCGGTGTAACAGGTTCTCGTATTATGGGTGGTGGCTTCGGTGGTTGTACAATCAACCTCGTGAAGGCTGAGTTGTATGACAACTTCATCGCAACAGCGAAGGAGAAGTTCAACGCTGCTTACGGCCACGAGCCAAAGGTTTACGATGTAGTTATCTCTGATGGTGCTCGTAAGCTTGAGATGTAAGATTTTCTAATATGAAAAGACTTATAATGTCTATGGTAGCCGTGTGCCTCGCTTGGGGCGCATCGGCTACCATTGTTTTACCCAAGGTGCTCGGCAGCAATATGGTGCTGCAACAGAACTGCGAGGCAAACCTTTGGGGTAAGGCTGATGCCAACAAGAAGGTGACAATCTCGATGTCGTGGAGCAAGGATAAAATCCGCACAACGAGCGACGACGAGGGTAACTGGTCGGTGAAGGTTGCAACGCCTGCGGGCTCATTCGACAAGCACTCTATCACAATTTCCGACGGTGAGGCGCTGACGCTTGAGAATGTGATGTTTGGCGATGTGTGGGTCTGCGTTGGTCAGAGCAATATGGAGATGCCCGTAAAGGGTTATATGCACCAACCTGTGGAGAATTCTATGACTTTCATCCGCCGAGCAAGTGCTATGAAGGATAAGATTCGTATGTTCACCGTGCAGAAGCAGCGCTCGTATGATAAGAATATGGACGACTGCGTGGGCGAGTGGCGTGAGGCGGCACCTGAAAGTGTGGCAGAGACCTCAGCTGTGGCGTACTTCTTTGCGCACGAGATTTCGTATGAGGTGGACTATCCTATCGGTCTGATTACGGCAGGCTGGGGTGGTTCGCGTGTGGAGGCGTGGATGCCTTTGGATGCATTGCGTGAGATTGCCACCGAGGAGCAGATTAAGCACAAGCACACTCTGCACCACCTGACACCTTCGGAGCTCTATTGCGGTATGATTGCTCCTATTCGTCAGTATAACGCCAAAGGCTTCCTGTGGTATCAGGGCGAGGCAAACCTCGGTTATCAGAGTCTGGAGTATCTGGGCGATATCGACCACTACGATGTGATGCTTGCCCGCATGGCGCAGCAGTGGCGTGAGGATTGGGGCGACAAGGAGAATAAGATGCCATTTTACTATGTGCAGATACCCCCTTATTTCTACTGTAACTCCTACACCGACACCACATTGCCTCTCTTCGTGGAGTGTCAGGCGCGTGCGATGGAGATTATTCCTAACAGCGGTATGGCGGCAACGACCGACCTCGGTGATGCAACATGTCTGCACCCTCCCAAGAAATTTGAGATAGGTGAGCGCCTGGCAGCTTTGGCTTTGGCGCAGACTTATGGCAGAAAGGGCTTCGAGGCAAAGGCTCCGCAGTATGAGTCGCACGAGGTGTTGGAAGATGGAAAGGTGAAGGTCAAGATGAAGAATGCACCGATGGGCTTGGCTCCATGGAGCAATGTGCCAGTGAAGGGTTTTGAACTTGCGGGTGAGGATAGAAAATTCTATCCCGCTGAGGCTCGTGTATGGGGTAGCATTGTTACAGTGTGGAGTAAAGATGTCAAGAAGCCTGTGGCTGTTCGTTATGCGTTCCATAATGTATGTGGTGAGGTGAATCTCAAGAATCTCTTTGGTGTACCAGCCGTGCCATTCCGTACCGATAATTGGAATGATGTGAGATAACCTAAAACTAAATGAATATGAAAAAGTTATTATTGTTGGTTGCCGCTACCGCCCTGGCTTTTGGAGCTTCGGCAAAGGTTGTGTTGCCCAAGGTGTTGGGCAGTAATATGGTCTTGCAGCAGAATGCAGATGTAAACCTGTGGGGTAAGGCAGATGCCGATGCCAAGGTCACCGTCAAGGTGTCGTGGGACAAGGCAAAGATTAAGACCAAGGCTGATGAGAATGGTAATTGGGCTGTGAAGGTGGCAACGCCTGCTGGCTCATTTGACAAGTACACCATCTCAATCTCAGACGGCGAGGAGATTGTGCTGGAGAATGTGATGATTGGTGATGTGTGGATCACATCGGGTCAGAGTAATATGGAGATGCCAGTAAAGGGCTGGGATCGTCAGCCAACCGAGAATGCCAAGGAGTTTATCTTTTCGGCTACGAAGTATGCCGACAAGATTCGTATGTTCACCGTGCCTCGTGCCCGTTCTTACAACGAGGATAAGGAGGACTGCGTGGGTGGCGAGTGGTTGTGCCCTGCACCAAGCAGCGTAGCCAATATGTCAGCCGTAGCATATACTTTTGCCTATAATCTGGTGGGTAAGGTTGATTTCCCTATCGGTATCATCACTTCAAACTGGGGTGGTACTCGCATCGAGTCGTGGATGCCAATTAAGGCTCTAGAGGATGTGCTCTCAAAGGAACAGCTTGAGTATAAGCATAGTTTGCGTTCAATCAAGCCTTCGGAGCTTTACTGCGCTATGATTGCACCTATCCGTAAGTACAATGCCCGAGGTTTCTTGTGGTATCAGGGTTGCTCTAATCTGGGCGATATTGACCACTACGACATTATGCAGGCTCGTATGGTTCAGCAGTTGCGTGAGGACTGGGGTGATACCGAGAATAAGATGCCTTTCTACTTCACTATGATTGCTCCTCACAGCTATGGTAACTCACGCGCTATTGCATATCCTTTGTTCGTGGAGTGTCAGCAGCGTGCGTTGGCAAATATCCCTAACTGCGCTATGGTGGCAACAACCGACACAGGCGAGGAGGTGAATATCCACCCAGCAAAGAAGAACGAGGTGGGTGAGCGTATGGCAGCCTTCGCATTGCGTGATTTGTATGGTCAGGGCGGTGTGGATGTTGTAGCTCCAACCTATGAGTCTTACAAGGTGGATGGTAGCTCAATCATCGTAACGCTCAAGGATGTAGGTCCGGGTCTGGCTCCAGGTTACGGCAAGTGGATCAAGGGCTTTGAGATTGCTGGTGCCGACAAGGTGTTCCACCCTGCAAATGCCTATGTGCATAGCTACCGCGAGGTGAAGGTGTCAAGTGATAAGGTTAAGGAGCCTGTGGCTGTTCGCTATGCGTTCCGCAACTTTATCCCTTGCGACTTTATGTCGGTTTTGGGCTTGCCTGTTGTACCGTTCCGTACTGATAACTGGAATGATGCTATGTAAATTGCTATAAGTTCCTCTTGTTATACAACTTCAAAACAAAATAAAGGAAAATGGTGGTTGCTCAACTTGATAGGTTGGGCAACCATTTTTTTTGTTGCGTTATGCTGAAGAATTGTGTGGTTCAAAAATAATTATACTGATTTGTCGAGGGAATTTGTTGTTATATGAAAAAGAATTATTATCTTTGTAGTCGGAAAATAATATAAACCTAATAAAACCTAATTTAATGACAATGAAACATCTTTTCTCAATGCTCGCAGTGGCTTTTGCCGCGATCGTTATGTGGAGCTGTTCGAGTGGTGGTAGTGAGGAGATTCCTGTGACTTTGTCAAAGGGAGCTTTGACTTTCCAGTCGAACTCTGGTAAGCAGACCATTGAAGTTACTGCAGGCAAAAACTGGGAGCCTCAGTCATCGAAGGATTGGTGTACAGTTCAGCGTGACGGAAAACAACTTGTTGTGTCAGTGACAAAGAATTATGCTGACAAGGAACGTATAGCCACAGTTACAATTACATCGGGCGAGCAATCAGCTGTGCTTGGCGTAACGCAGAAGGCAGGTTCGGGTAAATTTGAAGGATTTGAAGTATTTACTCTCGCGTTTGATAATTTAAGATCCACAGGAAGCGACAATGTCGTAGTGTCAAGTCAAGAGCATAGTTACAATTTGGAAATTAGAACTCTCGCTCCAAAATATTCATGGCAAGCGGAAGTTGTTAAGGGTGATGATTTTGTAAGTATTCCTGATAATGATTTACACAGAGGTAATGGCTTTCTGAAATTTACCGTGGAAACTAATACTACGGTTGAAGAACGCAAGGCTCAGTTGAAGATTGTTAGTGAACTTGAAGGTGCTTATTGCACTTATCTGTTAGAAATTACACAGTTAGCTGCTAACAATAATGAGGATCCAATTATTAATAATGAAATTGATTGGTAGATATGAAAAAGATATATGTATT
>JAFPAD010000029.1 GCA_017424405.1 Alistipes sp. | reverse complement strand
TGTAAACAGACGATTACCCTTCTTATTTCTATGAGGTTTTATACAATCAAATTGCGACTCCCAATGACGAATCAAGGCGGGGGTAACATCAAACATCTCAGCTACCTCTCCCATTGAATAATAGAGTTTCTTTGTTGTCATATTATATTTTACTTTTATTTATTTCAATATCCTTAATGAGTTGGGGTACATGTTATTCACTCGGGCTCCAACACGCTTCACAAATCCTATCGACAGACCGTCATGCAATACCAAATTCAGCCCCTCTGCAAAAGCATCTGCCGATAAATCCTGCTTGCGCAAAAACTTCAACACCTCGTCTGTCGGCAACTCTCTACTCTCCACGGCATCACGACACAAACCCACATAAAACGCCAATGCACCATCTGGCTTAAGGCGGTTTTTAAATATCTGTCCCATAGCGACACCCGAGTATATGACCGACAAAACCGACGACAGAGCCTCAATATCGGCAAAGTGACACTTACGGCAACCGTACAACATCTCTCCTGCTGCATAAAAACTCATCTGCGCAGGCTCCACAACCCAACGCTCAAGCTCCGCAGCACTTCTTCGATCTACCGCCGTAACGATACTACGACGAGCCTTCGGCTTACGACGCTTACCTCCACACTCACCTCGCTTACGAGCTACTGCCATAAACATTCCCTCACCCGATATTCGATGCGGGAAAAAACGATAGGTATGGAAAGCTCCTACACAACCCACTACCACTCCCCACGAATCCTCCACAGGGATATCTTCCACACTCTCCAGCTCATCACCCCACTCATTCATAGCTCGCTGAAGTATCTCTTCGTCCTCAGAACGGTTGAACGTACATGTGCTATATATCAGCACGCCACCGGGTCGCAAAGCCTGAAAAGCATTTTGCAGGATTTCCCATTGACGCTCGGCACACATTGCAACATTAGCTTCACTCCACTGCTCCTGCGCCTCACTCAACTTTCGAAACATACCCTCGCCCGAACATGGGGCGTCCACAGCAACAGCATCAAACCACTCCTCCATCTGCGTAAGACGCGACGAGTCGTTACATGTAACAACCATATTACCCAAGCCCCACTTGCGCGCATTATCAGCCAGCACCGCCGCTCGAGAACGATTTATCTCATTCGCAACAACCAAACCCGACTCTCCAACAATCGAGGCATAATGTGTACTCTTTCCGCCCGGAGCAGCACACACATCGAGTATATACTTTCCTTGTGCAGCCTCTGCTCCGCCCAACGCATTGAGCATTATGTAACCTGCAAACTGAGAGCTCGCCTCCTGAACATAGTATGCACCAGCATGAAAAGCTGCATCTAACGTAAAGCTCGGACGCTCCTCGAGCAGATAACCGCACTTGCTCCACGCCACAGGCTTAGCATCGTTCCACAGTGGCACCGCTCGTTTATATGGATTCATTCTCACCGCCGTAGAGGGCTCCGTCATGAGCGCTTGGCACAATGCCATAGCCTCGTCATGACCCAGCTCACGCTGCATGCGGCTAACAAACTTCTCGGGTAACTGCATCATAATTATTATTTACCAGCTACAATAGCCTCCAATCTTTCACAAATAGTATCGACCACACTTGCGTCCATCACAAAATCCTCGGTATCCTTGTCGATAATCAACACCTTGCCTTGATACACATTGTTTATCCAATGCTCATACTTATCATTCAGGCGCGACAGATAAGCCTCGTCGATATTCATCTCGTACGCCCTGCCTCGACGCTTAATCTGCTCCACCAAAGTAGGAATGCTGGCACGCAGGTAAATCAACACATCGGGCTTAGGTATGAGATTTGTTGTAAGGTCGAATATTCGCATATATGTAGCAAAATCGCGCGAGGTCATAAGTCCCATTTCATGCAGGTTGCTGGCAAAGATATGAGCATCCTCATATATGGTGCGATCCTGAAACACATTCGCCTCCGACGAAGAGAGCATCTCCACCGTTTGACCTATACGACTACCCAAAAACGACACCTGCAACTGAAAAGCCCAACGGCTCATATTGTTATAGAAATCGCCAATATATGGATTATCACTCTCCTCATAATAAGCTCGAGCGCCATAATGCTTCGCTAAAATTTCGGTAAGAGTAGTCTTTCCACTTCCGATATTTCCTGCAATTGCTACATACATATCTATAATTGTTTTAATTTTCAGCTTATGCTCTTTTACCTATCAACACAACTCAATATATCGTCACTTAAGTTGCTATCACTTGTCATGTGTGGCACCTTACGACGCAAACGCAACCCCTGCCAGCGATGAAACGTACCTTGTGGCACGACCTCAACCTGCAACGCCGACATGATACTGCGACGTTTAGCATCATAATCAGAATTCTCCTCCCGCAGGGCATCGTCTAACTCCTCGGCAAAAACCGACACGTCGCATGGCGGAGTGATAAATTCTACCACCCAACGATGATAGCCTCCCACCGCACCCGCATTAAACATGGGAGAGATGGTATAATCCTCCACAATAGCCCCTGCAACCATGCAACTACGCAACAGAGCCGCCTCGACATTGCCCTCCATGAGTTCTTCGCCAAATGCATTTATATATTGCTTTGTACGACCCACAATACGCAAGCGATAGGGGTCGAGAGAACTGAAGCGCACAACATCGCCCAATTCATATCGCCACAATCCGTTCTCCGATGTCATCAACAACGAGTAATCCACATCGGTCTGCACACCCTCGAGTGGCACAACATCATCGCCATGAACAAACTCATAATAACACCCATAATGTGGCATGAGCAACATATCCTCGCACCCACACTCATCGGCTATTGCGACAAACCCCTCCGAAGCATTGTAGCTCTCAAGATACTTCACCCGTTCACCCATAACCCGGGTAAACGCCTCCTTATATGGACGAAAGCTCACACCTCCATGCATGAAAAGCTCCATATCGCGCCAAACCTGCCCGATTGAGGATTGTCCCGTATAATTAAGAACTCTTCGCAGCAAGGCCATCGTCCACGAGGGAACTCCAGCCATTGCCACTATATCTTGCCGCACACACTCTCGGCATATAGCCTCGCACTTAGCCTCAAAATTTTCAATTAGCGCAACTTTCAAACTCGGCGCTCGCACCACGCCTGCCAACCTACCCACACTCGAGATAGTCAAAGCCGACAAATCGCCAACAAGCGCACCATGTTCAATCCTGCACGAGCCACCCATAGTCAATGTACGCCCCTCGAAGAGCCGCGACGAAGGATTTGCTCGCAGATACATCGACACAACATCTGCCATGCCTTGCAAATGATTTCTGCGCATACTTCGGCTCGTAACGGGGATATATTTACTCCGCGAAGAGGTACTTCCCGACGACACGGCGAACATACGCACTCTTTCTGGGTATGTAACACCACTCTCGCCAGCACGCATACGATTGACTGCCTCACTAAACGAGTCGTAATCGAATCGTGGCACCTGCCGAGCAAACTGCTCAACATTGCGCACTCCACGTAATCCATATCTACGTCCAAAGGCAGTATTGCGACAATCTTCCAAAAACCTCGACAGCGTCGCATATTGCTCCTGCACGGCGTGCGTCACAGCATAGTCTATGCGTTGGCATCGCGCAAGCATAGCCTTGCGCATAAGTTTTGCAAAAACCGACATAACTAAAATACTTTTTCGTTTCAAATGTCGGTCTCTTCACCTATTATAGTCTAATTAAAGAACTCTCCAACTTTGGAAATAGACTCTGGCATAGAGAATACCACTACTCTATCATACGCCACAATCTTGGTATCTCCCACAGCAATGAAAGCCTTATCGCCTCGCACTACACCTCCGATTATCACATCGTTTGGCAAGCGCATATCCTTCACCAGATTCTTGGTCGCAGGAGAATTAGGCTTTACAATAAACTCCAACACCTCAGCCTCACTACCCGACAGACAGCGTATAGCCTGCACATCGGTGGACATGGTAAAACGGAAGATATTGGATGCTGTAACTCGTTTTTTATTAATTATTGTATCTATACCTACACTCTCTGCCATTGAGATATAGTTCAAGTTCTCAACCTCGGCAATAACTCGCTTCACACCCAAACGCTTTGCCTGCATCGCCGCAAGGATATTGGTCTCGCTTCGTCCTGTCACAGCCAAGAAGGCATCCATCTGAGGCAATCCCTCCTCAATCATAGCGTCCAGATTACGTCCATCTTCATGGATAATAAGTGTTTTGTCGAGCTCCTCGGCTAAGCGAAAAGCCTTCTCGCCATTATATTCCACCATCTTAATATCCATCTCGTCCTGCAACTCGTTTGCAACTCTCACGCCAATGCGCGAGCCACCGAGAATCATCAGGCTCTTAACCTCAACACTCTTCTGTCCAGACAACTCCATAACACCACGTGCTGCATCCTTACGTGATATAGCATACACGGTATCTCCCTCCAAAAAGTCGTCCTGACCACTTGGAATAATAGTCTGCACGCCACGCGTGATGGCCACCACACGAAACTCCGCAATAGAGCCATCGGCTGCCAAATCGGCCAACTTACGTCCTATAAGTGGAGAGGTTGGCTCCAACTTAAAGACTACAAGCGAAAGCAATCCATTCGAAAAATCGACATAATCGGTTGTTGAGGTGTGACCCAACAGATTGGCAACCTCGCGTGCTGCCACCTTCTCAGGGTAGAACAAATAATCGATACCCAAGTCGATAAACATCTCTTTATTGTTAGGCTCGAGGTATTCGGTATTATCAATTCGTGCAATAGACTTTTTGGCTCCGAGCTGTTTAGCCATCATTGCAGAAAGAATATTCTGGGTCTCTTCGTGATTAACCGCAATAAAGAGGTCACAGCGTCTTACACCCGCCTTACGCAACACGGCAAAAGTTGTAGTGTCACCCTCGACGGTAATCAAATCCGCCAAAGAACTCAACTCACTCAAAGCCTTCGTATCCTTATCAATAACGGTTATATCGTGACCATTACCACTAAGCATACGCGCCAAGTGACTACCCATCTCACCTATTCCAGAAATTACAATTTTCATGCGATATTACACAACTTTACGATTATGGTCCTTGCTACTCTTTGTCGTGGCATGGCTCTTGCCAGAGTGGCATCATCACCACAACACCAGCAAAAAGCACACACTCTTGCAAATTTAACTACAAATATATAACTTTGTTGTCACAAATTCAACCTTAAGAAAACTTTTTTAACACATAAATGTCATGACAGCAGCATTTTCCACAATATTGATAGTAATTGGAATATCAATCCTTTGCGTAGGACTATTCTTCTTAGGCATGTCGCTGACTCAAATATTTAAGGGGCACGACATCGACTCGGAGATTGCCACAAATAAAAACATGCAGAAACTCGGCATAAAATGTGCCGTACAGGAGTCGCGCGAAGATACAGGAACCGATTGCGCCGACCTCGGCTGTCACGGTAACTGCTCATCGTGCGACATCGACCACGATGAGGCTATGAAAGAGAAAAAATAGAAAAGTTTTTTTCAAAAAGAAGAGAATTTTAGGTGCACGCAATCCGAAAAAGCGGAGTTTACTTAACGTAAATGAGCATTTTGAGAATGAGTGCAACACAAAAAAAAATCGCACAAAAAAATGCGAAACCCTTTTTAGGATTTCGCATTTGCCTTAATGGTAGTAAGCCTAATTACTCAGCAAGTGGAGTTACGCTTACATAAGACTTGCCAGATGACTTCTTGCAGAACTCAACTGTACCGTCTACCAATGCAAAGAGAGTGTGGTCCTTACCCATACCCACGTTGTTACCTGGGTTGTGTACAGTACCTCTCTGACGAACGATGATGTTGCCAGCCTTAGCGAACTGACCACCGAAAAGCTTTACACCGAGTCGCTTGCTCTCTGACTCACGGCCGTTCTTTGAACTACCTACTCCTTTTTTGTGTGCCATTTTCTCTAAACTTTTTAATTATGCAACAATATCCTCCACGAGAATCTGAGTCAAGTACTGACGGTGACCGTTGCACTTCTGATAACCCGTTCTACGCTTCTTCTTGAACACCAAAACCTTATCGTCCTTGAGGTGCTTCAAGACCTTACACTTAACTGAGG
>JAFPAD010000004.1 GCA_017424405.1 Alistipes sp. | reverse complement strand
TGTAATAGCTATGTTTAGGTTTGAAAACCAAGGTGATGCTCCGCTTGTGATAAAGAAGATTCACAAGTCATGCTCTTGCATGAATGCCGATTATACGCGTAAGCCTATTTTGCCGGGCGAGAGAGGTGAGATAAAAATTAAATATGAACCTCATAAAGCCGAGCCCGGAATTTTTAATAAAGTGATTCAGATTTATACCAACGAATCGAAGAAGGTGCGCCTTCTCACCATTCAAGGTAATTCGGTAGATAAGTAAAGTGTAAGGGTTGTCGCAACATGAGTGTTGGACAACCCTTTTCTTATTTAATCTCTCGTTCGGGATTTTGTTTTATGAACGCCTCCCATGAAGATGAGCCTTTAGCCGCCTTCTTGCCTCCGCCCAATCCTTTTACACGTGCCGTACCCATGGCTTGGGTTATGGGTGTGCGGGCAGTGAAGTAGTGGCACATCGCCACAGCCATGCCGTCGGTGGCATCTAAGCGGCGAGGCATGTAGTCGAGTTTTAGCATGCGTTTTACAATTGCTGCGACCTGCTCCTTTGATGCAGCACCAGAGCCTGTGATGGCGAGTTTTACACGCGATGGGGCATACTCAAAAACCTCCTTATCATGAGTTAGCGCTGCTGCCATAGCTACGCCCTGTGCACGTCCCAACTTGAGCATACTCTGTACATTTGTGCCAAAGAATGGCGATTCCAACGCCACCTCGCGAGGTCCGTAGTCCTCGATGAGCTTACTCACACGGTCAAATATGTAACGTAGCTTGCGATAAGGGTCGCTCATCGTATGCAGGTCAATATCGCCCATCACAACCGAACGGAGAGTTTTTCCCTCTACTTCGATTATGCCGTAGCCCATATAGTTTGTGCCGGGGTCAATGCCCATGATGCGGTATGTGGTCTGCTCGGTTGGCATATGTCTTAAGTTTTCGTTTACAAAGATAGTTCTTTATTGGTAAAAAAGAAAGAGGCTCCCAATTTATCATTGGAAGCCTCCTAAAATGTTGTTGTAATATTACTTGAGCAACTCAGCAATCTTTGCTTCCAACTCCTCGCCACGCAACTGTGTAGCGATAATCTCGCCTGTTGCGCAGTCGATGAGGAAGTTTGCAGGGATAGAGTTCACAGCGTAGTCGTGACGTGCTTGGTTATCCCACATCTTAAGTGCGCTAACGTGTACCCAATCCATCTCCTTATCCTCGATAGCCTTCAACCATGGCTCACGTGCACGGTCGAATGATGCGCCATAAATCTCAAAACCCTTCTTGTGGAATGCCTTGTATGTAGCCTTCAAGTGTGGCACCTCTGCCATGCAAGGACCGCACCATGAAGCCCAGAAATCCAACAAGACATACTTGTTGTTCTTGTTCTCCACAACGCTCTTGAGTGAAATCTCCTTGCCGTCAGCGTCCTTCTCTACAACGTCGATGTAAGGGTTGCCTGGCAATACCTTCAATGCCTTCTCTGCACTCTCCTTGGTCTTTGCCAACTCCTCCTGTGCAGCTGCTGGCATAGCATCAATCAGGGCGATAACATCCTGTGGCTCGAAGTAGTAGTAAGACCCCTTAAATGCGTTCAGACCCAAAATGTTGTCGATGTTCTCCTCGATAAATGACTTCTGAAGTGCGATGTACTCCTCCTCTGAGCCATCGTTCTTATGCAACTCCCACGCCTTGTTGTTGAAATCTGACTGCTTGTCGTTCATGGCGGTACCTACTGCGCTGAATGAGCGATGCTCTGGGTTGAGCTTCTTAACCTCAATCTTGCCTGGCTCTACAACCAACTGAATATACATCTCTGGACGAGCGTTAGACTCACCTATAGCGATGTATGTCGCGTATGGAGTCTCCACCTCACCATTCAAAGTGAAGCTGTTGCCTGCAATCTGCACAGAGTCGCTCTTAACGAACTCACGACCCTTCTGCTCACCCAAAAATGCCCACTTGCCATCTACGAACTCCTCTGAAGTACCCGAGATGGTGTACTTATTGCTTGTGCAGCTAACCATAGCCGCAGCAGCCATTGCTAAAATAAAAATCTTCTTCATTTTAATTTATCATTTAATTATTTATTAATCTCCTTTTCCAATGCGCTTACACGGCGACGCAACTCTGGCAGCTCCTTGAATACCGCAAATGAACGGTGCCAGTTGATACCTGGCAACGCAGGGCTACCGAAACGAATCTCGCCATCAGGCACATTCTTGTCGATACCCGACTGTGAGCCAATCTTCACATAGTTGCCCACAACCACGTGGTCGGCAATACCCACCTGACCTGCGATGAAGCAGTTGTGACCCACCTTTGTTGTGCCAGCTATACCTGTCTGTGCCGAAGATACAGTGTTTGCACCAATCTCAACATTATGACCAATCTGAATGAGGTTGTCGAGCTTCACACCCTGGCGGATGATTGTTGAGTCGGTCTTTGCTCTATCGACGCAGGTGTTTGCACCAATCTCCACATTATCCTCAATGATTACGTTACCGAGTTGTGGAATCTTATCGAACGTGCCATCAGGCTTTGGCAAGAAACCGAAACCGTCAGCTCCAATCACAGCACCTGCGTGGATAATACAGTTCTCGCCCACGCGGCAACCCTCGTAAATCTTCACACCAGGGTAGAGCGTTGTTCCTGCGCCAATCTTTACGCCGTCACCCACATACACCTGTGGATAAATCTTAGCTCCAGCACCGATTACAGCACCAGCCTCGATTACGGCGAAATCACCTACGTAGCAATCCTCGGCTACGGTAGCCTTCTCTGAGATTGAAGCCATCTTGCTGATGCCCTTCTTCTGGGGCTTCATGGCGTTATACATCTCAAGGAGTTTCAATACAGCCATGCCCACGTCGGGTAATTTGATGAGTGTTGCAGCCACCTCCTGCTTAGGCTCGAAGTCGTTACCCACCAACACGATTGATGCCTCGGTAGAGTAGATGTACTCCTCATATTTTGGGTTTGAGAGATAAGTCAGTGCTCCCTTCTTACCGCCTTCTATTGACGATACGGTGTGAACCGCTACACTCTTATCGCCGACTATTGTTCCGCCCAACAGTCCGGCAATCATTTCCGCTGTAAATTCCATATTTTTGGTTTTAATGTTAATTCACTATTAATCAAAGGACAAAAGTAATAATAATATAGCTATTATGCAAAACTTACACGCAGCCTTACTACTTTGTATATTTCTCAAGCTCTACACCCTCTGGCAGAAAATTACTCACCTCTTGTCCGAACTTTAGAAGCTCACGGACGGTTGATGACGACACATCGGCAAGCTCTGGCGGGGTGAGGAGAATGACCGTTGTCAGCGAAGGGTAAAGTCTTTTGTTGGTTTGAGCCATGGTGCGCTCATACTCAAAATCAATCGTGTTGCGAACTCCTCGCACGATGGCTTGTGCGCCGACGCTTAGGGCGAAGTCGCCCGTTAGGGTGGAGTAGCTCATGCATTTAATGCGATTATTGTCGTTGTATATATCTCGTATCATCTCTATTCGGCTCTCGAGCGGAAGCAGATGTTGCTTGCTCACGTTCTCACCGATGGCGATTATAACCTCGTCGAATAGAGTAAGCGCCTCCTGTACAAGGGCTTGGTGTCCACGTGTGAAGGGGTCGAATGATCCGGGGAAAATAGCTCTTTTCATATCAGTTATTTGTGTTCGTTTTCCATTTCTGAAGCAAGTTTCTCTGCTAAAACAGCCATGTAAGGTCGTTGGTTGATGTGTGCCATCGACGTGATGCCTTGCCAATTTACCGAAAATACCTCGTCGGCACTCTTGATATGTTCGATGTTTATATCAGTATGCTTAATTTGAAGACCTAACCTCATTGCCGAACGCTCTATGAGTTGCTGCTCAACTGACGGCATGGTAAGTGTCGGGGTGTGGAGTATGCTATTTTTAATAAACATCAGCGGCTGCGTGGCGTCGATGATTATCTGCCCATCGGGCGAGGACATAATCAGAGAGTGAAGTTCTCTGGCTTGTGCAATTTGTTGCATCAAATCACGGGTTGCCACCATTGCCGAAGTGGGATATTTGCTCAATGGGGCGTGTGAGGCGATGAATGTAGCTTCATGGCGTAGGCTGCGCATGACATAACCCGAGTAAATCGACACCTCCTGCTGTTGAAGCGAGTAATCGCCCGAAGCATATAATTTGAACCTCACACAAACCGATGTGTTGCGAGTTGTATGGTTGTGGGCAAGCAGTTGCTCGATGTGTCGTTCTATGTTGTTTATCGTCTCGTTGCAATGCACACCGAATAGCTTATCTGCTGCATGGTTTATAATGCGCAGATGTTGTGCCGTGTATCGGGGTTTGTGCGATAGGGTATGTATGTCTTGATAGACATAAGTCTCAGAGGAGGGTTGCATGAAACGCAACTCACCGTTATAGATGATATGTTCCTCGTTGTGGAGCATCTCTACTGCATGAAAATCTTTAGTAATAACTCTCTCAGGAGTTCGCCGTCGCTCATTCCGCCCGTATCAATACCCTTGCTCTTGCCGTCGTATTGACGTAGCAGTCCCAGAATGTTGAATACTTTGCGATTGTCCCAACGTGTGGCTTGCTGCTTTAACTCACCTATGGCATAGATGTTACTCTTCTTGAGTATGCGCATAAGCTCCATGTCATTGGGGAATGCCGCTTTGCGTTGGCGCTCTTGCCATCGCAGGTAATTTATTATAAACAGGTCGCGGAATAAACCATATAGGGACATTATGGTCACCAACAATGGGTTATCCTTTGGGTTATGAGCAAAGTGGTCGGCAATGTTCATTGCGCGTTTAATATCCTGCACAGCCACGGCATTGCATAACTCGAAGTTGTTGTAATCCTTTGAGATGCCGACGTTCTGTTCAATGTGTGCATCGGTAATCTCGACCGTTCCAGCCGGAAGCGACACCATGAGCTTGTCCAACTCATTTGAAATCTTCGATATGTCGCAACCCAAATGGTCGGTGAGCATTTGCAGAGCCTTAGGGGCAATTTTCAACCCACGCTGTGCGATGAATTGGGTGAGCCAGGGGGCAATTTCGTAATCACGTGGACGAATAGACTCAAAGACCACACCCTCCTTTAAGCACTGCTTATAGAATGCCGAACGTTTGTCCACGCTCTTCTCCTTGTGGCATATTATGAGGATTGTAGAAGCCTGAGGCTTTGAGGTGTAGTGCGATAGCTTTTCAATTTGTCGCAACTGCTGCGCCTCCTTTAATATGATGACCTCATAGGCACCCATCATGGGCATCTGACGGCAGAGATTGACTACCTGACCCGCATCGGCATCTTTGCCATAAATTGTTATCTGGTTAAAAGCCTGCTCTGCGGGCGAGAGTATTGTTTGGGCGAGTTGCTCACACAATGCATCAATGAAATAACTCTCCTCACCCATCAATAGATAGATGGGTGCAAACTCACGCTTTGCAATCTGCTCTTTCAGTTGCGCAGCTTGAGCCACCGAGTCTTTGAATTTAAGAGCCGACTTAGCCATTGGTAATCTCCTTAGTTATACACAGCACACTCTCCGTGCTTTTGGTTATACAATACTTATCAGCAATGCGTCGTCCCACCAACCACGCTATTTCGCCATTGGATAGCATTACAAACTGACGGTTCTTTTCCGACATGGAAACTTTGTTGTCAATCAGGAAATCGCTAACCTTCTTGCTACCTGTCATACCGAATGGTGTGAAGCTATCACCCGCATTCCATCGTCTTAGAGTGAGTGGATATGTAATCTTGTCGGCATCTAATAGTGCTATGTTGTCGGGAGTGTTATAAGTTGTTAGACTATCAACATCGCGCAACTCAAAATACAATACTGCATTGCCGCAATAGGCTCGTTGTTGTCCTCGCTGTACCAGCACCTCGCAACTATCATCTTCCTGAATTGGCATAATCTCGATGTTGCCACGATTAATATATGCCACATGAGTTCGAGAGTAGAATCTTTTGCCAGATGTGTTGTTGTGTAACGCCTTGCACAGACCATCAACGACGTCACCCTTGAATCCAAAGCGCGAGTTGAGAATCTCATATATTACAAATTCACGTGACCCCGCGTCCATTATGCGATCAATGTGTATTGTGTGTATGCCGTTGTCGAATGTGGCAACCTGAGCATAAATGTTATCAATAGCTCCATCGATGAATCGCTGTGCTGCCATAAGGCGTTCGATGTTGCGATTCATGATAAATGGGAAACGAGGATTTATCTCCTTGATACGAGGCGATAGCCCAAGACGGATTTTGTTGCGCAGGTATTTCGTAGATTTATTCGACGAATCCTCTCTAAAGGGGATATGTTTTTGCAGAGCATAATCCATAATCTCCTTGCGTGTGGCAAACATCAATGGACGCACTACACGACCCACCTGATTGTGTATGCCTGTCAGACCTCGAAGTCCTGTGCCACGCAGTAGGTTTATAAAGAATGTCTCGATAGAGTCGTCGATGTGATGCGCCACGGCAATAACCGTGTATCCATGTTTTTGACACAACTCCTGAAACCATGTATATCGCAGACGGCGAGCTGCCATCTCCATAGACTCACCCGTGAGCTCCATTTCGGCCGTAGTGTCGAAACGTCGATTGTAATACTCTATGCCATATTTACGAGCTCGTTCCAATACCAAAATCTCGTCCTCGTCGCTCTCTGCGCCACGCAATTGGAAGTTGCAGTGTGCCACGCCCACATTGTAGCCGCTATTTACGCATAGCGACATCAGCACCATAGAATCCACACCGCCAGAGACGGTGAGCAGAATCTTATCGTGTTTGTCAAAGAGGTCGTTGCGCGAGACGTACTCTTGAAACTTCTCTAAAAGTAGGGTAGAAACCATAATGTTACAAAATATTTACTTCTGGTTCTATTTCAATACCGAATTTCTCTTTTACCACAAGTTGCACCTCGTGTGCCAAATCAATCACCTCGCCACCTGTGGCACCTCCCAAATTCACCAATACGAGAGCCTGCTTATCGTGTACGCCCACGCGACCCTTGCGGAAACCTTTTAGACCTGCTTTGTCGATAAGCCAACCCGCAGCAAGCTTACACTTCGACTCTGATAGTGGATATATCGGCATGTTGTCATATTGAGCCTTTAGCTCCTCGCCGATAGATTTGTTTACTATTGGGTTTTTGAAAAAGCTACCCGCATTTCCCAACACGGCAGTGTCGGGTAGTTTGCTGCGACGTATGGCGCATACGGCATCGCGTATGTTTCTCAGCGAGGTGCCTCCACGAGCCTCCACCTCCTTTGATAGGTCTCCGTAGGTGAGGTTTGGTTGAGGCGATTTGCTAAGGCGGAACTCCACCGAAGTGATGATAACCTTGCCCTTGAGTGCTTGCTTGAAGATGCTGTCGCGATATGCAAAGTGACACTCGGCATTGCCTAAGGTGCGGTGTCGTCGCTCGCTTACATTGAAGCAGTGGACGCGTTCAATAACGTCTTTTGCCTCGGCTCCATAGGCGCCAATATTCTGCACGGGAGCAGCTCCCACGCTGCCGGGAATGAGAGATAGGTTCTCCATGCCCCAAAGGTTATTGCTAACGCTCCACTCCACCAAGTCGTCCCACTCTACACCAGCCTCAGCCTCGACTATGACGCTGTCATCAATCTGAGCCTTGATGGTGATAGCTTTGCCGACGGGCTTTATGAGAGTGCCATCGAAGCGTTGGGTGAAGAGAATATTGTTACCTCCACCTAACACAAACCATTTCGAGGGCTCGTTTGCCTCTGCAAAGATTGTGTCGAGGTCCTCTTTTTGGTCGAACTCAATGATGCAATCCGCATGCTCCTCAACATGAAAGCTGTTGAGGTCGCGCAGCGGACACTCTTTCCATATCTTAATCATGGTAGTTTACTTTTTCTTCTTCTGGGCATCAATCTGCTCCAACAGAGCCTTCACGGCAGTCTCCAGCTGCTCGTCACGACCTGTTACAATAATTTCTGGTGTGTTGGCAACCTTGATGTCTGGCTCCAACTGCTTGTTCTCAAGGTAAGAACCATCTTCTGTACGGTAGCCCACCACAGGAATACCAAATACGAGTGATGTATCTTGCAGACGCTCCCAATTAACACTTGTCATAGTTCCCGGAACAGGCATTCCGACAACCTTGCCGATGCCACGATGCTGATATACCCAAGGCGTACCGTGAGCATTCGAGTAGTTAGCCTCGCATGTAATCATGATTGATGGCTTATTCCAACGACGGCTTGGCATGTCGCATGCCTCCTTGCCACGGACTACCTGTGTGAGGTACTTCTCTCCGCTGAACATAACCTCCACGTCCTCGTGCAGACGACCACCGCCATTGAAGCGTGTGTCGATAACGATACCATCGCAGTGGTTGTACTTACCCAATACGTCGGCATACATCGTGCGGAAGCTAACGTCGCCCATCGACTCAATGTGTACATAACCCAATCTGCCACCCGAAAGACGTTCCACGTCCTTAGCGCGCTGCTTAACCCAGCGCTTGTAGAGTAGAGCCGAAAGGTTTGATTTTGCAAATGGTGTGATAACCTCGTCCCAGCGCTCATTTGCCTCAGGACGATAGATTGACACAAGCGTGCGCTTACCTGCAAGACGGTTGAATAGTGGGAAGTAGTCCTCGTCCTGAAGTATCGCGTTGCCGTTAATCTTCTCGATGATATCGCCAGCGCGGAGCTTCGATGTCGCCTTGTCAAATGGACCTCCAACAACAATCTCCTTTACCAACAAACCGTCGCCCTTACGGTTGAAATCGTATATCAAACCAAAGTCAGCAGTCTGGTCGGCATTGGCATCATAAGAACCGCTGTAACTACATCCTGTGTGAGAAACGTTCAACTCACCCAACCACTCGCTGGTCATCTCGGCGAAGTCGTAGTTGTTGTTGATGTGAGGCAAGAAGCGGGCGTAGTTGTCACGCAAACCGTCCCAATCCACACCGTGCATATCTTCGTGATAGAAACGCTGTTTCTCTTGACGGTAGATGCGGTCGAACATATACTCACGCTCGGCAGCCAAGTCCATGCTCATCTCGCCACGAATGGTGATGCCTGTGTAGGCACCTGAGCCACCCTTGTACTTACCTGTGCGGTTACCGAAGACGAACATGTTCTCCATCTTTTTATCCCACTGAAGCGAACCACTCACTCCGCTGTGAAGAATCTTATTGCTATGGTCACGCAAGCCGAGCTGCCAGATGTTGAATACTCCATCGTACGACATGCTGTAGAACAACTTGTCACCCTCCTTGCTCATTGTAAAGCCACTAAGTGTGCCAGAGCGTGGTGTGAGGCGAACGATGCGATCCTCGATGTTGTCGAACTCAATGACGATATCCTCCGACTTCTTTTCATCGGCTTTCTCGGGCTTCTTGTCATCTTTACTGCCCTTCTTATCCTTGTCTTTTTCTGCTTGCTCTTTTTCTGCTTTCTCCTTTGCCTCCTTAGCCTTCTTCTCAGCCTCCTGGTAGAGTTCATACTCCTCCTTGCTCATGTGAGCCAACTCGTATGATTTTCGGTTGAGGAAGGCAATCATAATGTCGTTTTGTGAGCCCCATGACGCATGGCTACGCATACCATAGCGGTCGGTTGCGAAGATGATGGCGTTGCCGTCCATCGCCCACTGTGGTGACTCGTCGAAGTAGCCGGTGTTGGTGATGTTGTGTATCTCGCCACCCTGAGCGCTAACAATACCTATGTCTGAGTATGGATCGTGGCGGTTGCCTGTGTAGCTTACAACAAACCACTTTGAGTCGGGCGACCATGAGAAATCCATGCCACCACCTGTTGAGTAGTGCTGTGAGCCGTCGGTAATCTGACGCACCTTGCCCGACTTAATATCCATAACCATCAAGCGACAACGATCCTCGACAAATGCTAACTCCTTGCCGTCGGGAGAATACTTTGGATATGAACGGTCAATTTTGTTATCCTTGAAGAGAGGCTTCTCCTCGATGAGTGTTGCATAAGCAAGGTTTGGGTCCTCGTTGCGAACAACTGTCGCAGTGTAGATGTTCCAATTACCCTCGCGCTCTGAAGCATAAGCGATGGTGCGACCGTCGGCAGCAAACGAAGGCGCAATCTCCGACTGAGCGGTGTTGGTGATGCGCTTTGTGGTTGGGTAATCAACTGCTGTCACGAACAACTCGCCACGTGAAACGGTGGCAATCATCTTGCCGTCAGGAGATACGGTTGCGTGTCCACCGCCGCTGACGCTCATGTATGTCAATTTATCTGAAGGCTCCTCGTCGCGAATGCTTACAGCCAACTTCTTTGGTGAGCCATCTGCGGCTTGAGTGTAGATCTCGCCGTTATAACCATAGCAGAGCGTGCCTTCATTCGAGATAGAGAGGAAACGCACAGGGTGAGTCTTAAACTTTGTCACCTGCTTTGCTGCCGATGGATTATCTACGGGCATAGACCATACGTTGAACGTGCCACCTTGCTCGGTGAGGTAGTAGATGGTCTGATCGTTGTTGGCGAATTTTGGATTGCGGTTTTCACCCTCCCACTGCGATAGTTGGGTGTGCTTGCCTGATTCAGTGTCGTAGAGCCAAATGTCGCGTGTGATTGATGAGGTGTGGTGCTTGCGCCAATCGTCCTCACCGCCCTTGCGGTCCTGGTATAGGAAACGCTTGCCGTCGCGGCTGAATGAAATATCTTGGGCTGGTGTAGCTAATATCTGCTCGTAGCGACCACCCTCAGCTGGAATAGCATACAACTCCTGCATTGAGCCCTTTGGGAAGAGGGCACTCTCTGCAGGGTCGGCGATTGTGGCTGCGAAGTATATCTTCTTACCATCAGGCGAGAATGCTGATGGCTTTTCGTTTGCAGAGTTGGTGGTTACACGTTTGGGACTGCCTCCTGTAGCGGCAACGGTGAACACGTCGAAGTTTCCGTAGCGGTTACTTGCGAACGCAATAGTTTTTGAATCGGGAGACCACACGGGGGTATAGTCATAGTGATCTGTTGGAGTGATGCGCTGTGCCTCACCTCCATTTGCAGCTACGGTGTACACGCTTCCTTTGTAGCAAAAAGCAATTTGCTTGCCGTCGGGAGAAATCGTTGGATAGCGCAGCCATAAAGGCTCAGCGCATGCTGCAACTGATGTTATGAGTAACGCTAAAAAAGTAAAAAACTGTTTCATAATTGTAAATTTATATTCTATTTAATCTATTTTGTCAGTATATTTGTGCAGTTAAAACAACTTACATTTTGGACAAAGTTAGAAAACTTTTCATAATTTTGAGAAATTTTTGCGGTTTAAAATGGAATTTTAACTCCTATTACGATAGTGTAGAATTAAATTCAAATAGATTTATGTTTACAAAAGAAGATTTGCATCAGATTGAGCAGCATGGTTTGACGCAGGCTCAAGTAGAGCATCAACTTGAAAATTTTCGTCAGGGATTTCCTTTTTTGAAGGTTGTACGTGCCGCTTCGGCTGGTGATGGAGTGATGGTGATGAGCCAAGAACAGGTGGCATCGGCAGTAGCACGATATGAGGAAAAGGCTTCAGAACTTCAGGTTGTAAAATTTGTTCCAGCATCGGGTGCGGCAACACGTATGTTTAAGGAGCTGTTCGAGTTTGTGAACGAGGATAAATATACGGCAGGAATAGAGCGTTTGTTGGATAATATCGAGAAGTTCGCTTTCTGGGAGGAATTGTCAAAATATATAGTGCCAGATTCTCCTGAAGAAGAGATAGTTGAGGCTATTATCAAGAGTGGTCTAAACTATGGCTCAAAGCCAAAGGGTTTGGTCACTTTCCATGCTTACGACGACGGTGCGCGAAAGGCTGTTGAGGAACATTTGGTTGAGGGCGCTATGTATGCTCGCAAGGGTGATAATGTGCGTATTCATTTCACCGTATCGAAGGAGCATCAGGCAGGATTTGAGGAGCTTCTTGCACAGCGTTTGCCATACTATGAGCAGCGTTTTGGTGTGAAGTACGACATATCATTCTCGGTGCAGAAACCATCGACAGACACTATTGCTGTAAATCCCGATAATACACCATTTAGAACAGAAAATGGAGAACTGTTGTTCCGCCCTGCTGGTCATGGCGCGCTCATTGAGAATTTGAATGATATTGACGCTGATGTGATTTTTGTTAAGAATATTGACAATGTGACAACCGATGCGCGTCGAGGCGATACAATCACCTACAAAAAGGCTCTCGCAGGTGTGTTGTTGGAGCTTCAGCAGCAGTCGTTTAACTATCAGAAGGCTTTGAATGAGGGTAGTGCCGATGTTGTTGAGGTGGCACGCTTTATTGAGGAGAAATTGTTTGTCAAGTTGCCTGATAACTATACCGCCAAGGTGCTTATGGAGGTTTTGAACCGTCCAATTAGAGTGTGTGGCGTTGTGCGTAATCAGGGTGAGCCGGGCGGAGGTCCTTTCTGGGTGGCAAATACCGATGGAACACAGGCATTGCAGATTGCGGAGTCGAGCCAGATTGCACCTGAGGATATGCACTTGATGAAGTCGGCAACTCACTTCAACCCTGTTGATTTGGTGTGTGGCGTATGTAATGCGGCTGGCGAAAAGTATGACCTCACGCAATATACTGACCCATCGACAGGCTTCATCTCATCGAAGTCAAGTGGCGGTCGTGAACTACGTGCGCAGGAGTTGCCAGGCTTGTGGAATGGTGCTATGGCAAAGTGGAATACAGTGCTTGTTGAGGTGCCAATTACGACATTCTCACCAGTGAAGGTGGTGCTTGACTTGCTCCGTCCAGAACATCAGCCAGAGGAGTAAAATCGCCTAACAAGGCTCTTTTGGCATCTGGCTCGATGCTTGATTATTCTTATATTTGAAACTGAAAATGGCATCCCTCGCGGATGCCATTTTTTATCTCCTCTCGTAGAATTTCACATAGTCAATCTCCATCTTAACGGGAAGGTCTTTCGGATTGACATTTCCAACCCAACTGCCACCCAATTGGGCAGATAGAATGATGTAATATGCAAAGTCGTTAAATGGGTATTGCCCCTCGATTTTGGGCTCCATTTTCTTGTAAGAGAAAGTCTTTTTGCCATTGATGTAAAATGTTATTTCAGAGTTATTTACCTCAACGGCGTATGTGTTAAATTGCGCCTTGTCGATAGGAACCATCACATAGTTTTGAATAGATGGCTCGTGCTTGAAAAGAGTGTGTGGGGTGTGTGCCGTTTGAAAAGCAATGTCGTCATAATTCAGATGCTCCATGATGTCGATTTCGCCACCATACGGATGGCGAATATTTATATCAGGCATCAGCCATATTGCAGGCCAAAATCCTTCTCCACAATCATAACGAGCTCGCACCTCGATACGTCCGTTTTTCACCGAGCGCAGACCTTTGCTACCAACGCCTCCGGTGAGGAATGGGCGGTTGTCGTTATATCCTTTAGGCGTGTTAATACCCCAAAGTTGCAAAACACCATTCTCGACTCTGCAAAGTGAGTCTAACCCCGACATGTGTCTGTCCCAATCCGAGCCTCCGTTTTGGGTGTATCGTGACCATGATTTAGTGTCGAGTTTTTTGCCTTTAAACTCCTCCTTCCATATTAATTTCCACTCTTTTCGAGAGTTTGATTTCGTAGGTTTGTTGGCTGCCACAACCATGGCGGGGAAAAGCAGCGTAAGCCATATGCAAAAAATAGCGATTTGAGATTTGTTCATATTCAGTCATAGTTTGTTGTTACACAAAGATAGTGAAATTTCGATGAATTGTAAACAGAGTTGTGAAATTGCAGAACTTTTTGTGTTATCGTACTTTAGAGTGCGCTTTTTGTGCGAAAAAAGTAAAATATTTCCTAATACTGTTATTTTTATAACTATATGTAGGGTTTTATTTTGGTAAAGTGGATATTTGTAGTATATTTGCAGGCGAATTTTATTTAATATATGTATTGGGATATATTAAAAGCCTAAAGTGAACAGAAAATAATCGTAAATAAAAATTATAAAATCATGGGAAATACAAAACTTCAGGAGCTGACCGATAAGCTCTATCAGCAGGGTTTGGAGAAGGGTCGCAATGAGGCTGACTCACTTGTTGCCGAGGCAAAGCTCAAGGCACAAAAGATTGTAGCTGAGGCAGAGGAGAAGGCTGCTGCAATTATTGCTGCTGCCGAGGATAAGGCATCAGATGCTCACAAGAATGCAATGACTGAGATTTCACTCGCAGGTAAGCAGGCTGTGGCAAAGATTAAGTCTGAGATTGAGACCTTGATCGTAGCAAAGACTACAAGCGAGGGCGTGAAGGCAGCAAATGTTGATGTAGCTTTCATCAAGGATATGTTGCTTGCAGTGGCTAAGAATTGGAACAATGGCGATAAGGTTGAGCTTTCAGCTATGTTGCCTGAGGCTAAGAAGGCTGAGCTTGACAAGGCTTTCGCATCGGCTGCAAAGGCATTGCTTGCAGAGGGTGTTGAGGTAGGTTTCTCTGCCGATGTTAAGAGTGGCTTCAAGGTAGGGGAGAAGAATGGTGGATATTATATCTCATTCTCTGACGAGAGCTTCGAGGCGTTGCTCGGTGGATATTTGCGTGAGAAGGTGGCTCAACTGATTTTTTAAGGCGTAACACCCATGTTTGGAAATAAAAATTATTACTGTTTAGTAGCTGGACTCAAAGAGTACACGCTTGATGCCGACACAAAGGGCTTCAATGCTACGGAGATTGTAGCAGAGATTATGGAGGAGCTCTCGAGTGACGACCAGAAGCTCGTGCGTTTGTTCTACAGCTATTATGACTGTGAAAACATTATTGCTCTACGTTCGGGACGTAACTCTTTCAACGAGTTGGGTAATATCGCCCAGAATGAGTTGGAGGCAGAGTTGTCGAATCCAAAGCTCCTGCCAGTGGGTATGGCTCGTGTGATTAAGGCGTTTGCTGTGGCTGCTGATGAGCAGGCTGAGGAGAATGAGTACGCTGTGGGCTTGAATCTCGAGAGAGGTTTTGAGCGTCTGCTTTTGGAGGCTTACTATGAGGAGTGTGCTCACTCGTCAAGCAACTTCCTTAAGGCGTGGGCGGCGTTTGACCGTACATTGCGTAACATCTCGGCTGCGGTAGTTGCTCGCGCGTTGGATAGAACTGTCGATAGTGCAACTGTCGGCAAGGGTGATGTTGTGGAGCAGTTGGAGCGATCTTCGGCTGCCGACTTCGGTTTGCGAGGTGAGTTGCCATACATCGATGCTGTGATTGCGGCGGTTAATGACGAGAGCAATATGGTCGAGAAGGAGCATAAGATTGACCTCATTCGTTGGGAGCAGGCTGTGAATTTGGCTGCTCAGAGCTATTTCGACATTAATGCTATCTTGTCATACTTGGTGCGTGTGAACATCGTAGCAAGATGGGCTAAACTCGATGCAACTCGTGGTCGCGAGATGTTTAAGCGTATCCTTTCGGAGCTTGACGGTAAGGAGTTGATAAATAAATAATAAAAACTATATAAATGAAAACTTTAGGACGTGTAAATGGTATCATCTCGAACATCGTAATCGTAAAGGTTGATGGTGCGGTGGGTCAGAATGAGATCTGCTATGTATATTGCGGTGATACCCGAATGATGGCAGAGGTCATCAAGGTCGTAGGCGATGACGCTTACGTGCAGGTGTATGACAGCACCCGTGGCTTGAAGATTGGCGACAAGGTCGAGTTCTTGGGTCACATGTTGGAGGCTACGTTGGCTCCAGGTCTTTTGTCGAAGAACTATGATGGTTTGCAGAATGACTTGGAAAAGATGGACGGCTTGTTTATCAATCGTGGTTCAATTACCGACCCAATCGATTTCGATCGTCAGTGGGAGTTCACTCCACTTGCGAAGGCTGGTGACAAGGTAACTGCTGGAGATTGGCTTGGTGAGGTGAAGGAGCAGTGGGTTGCCCACAAGATTATGGTTCCTTTCATCATGCAGGGTACATACACTGTAAAGAGTGTAGTGAAGGCTGGCGAGTATAAGGTGACTGATACGGTAGCTGTTGTTGAGGATAAGGACGGTAACGAGTACAATATTACAATGGTGCAGAAGTGGCCAGTGAAGCAGGCTATTCGTTGCTACACCGAGAAGCCTCGTCCATCACGCGTGATGGAGACAGGTGTTCGTGCTATCGATACATTCAACCCATTGGCTGAGGGTGGTACAGGTTTTATCCCTGGTCCATTCGGTGCAGGTAAGACTGTGCTTCAGCACGCAATCTCTAAGCAGGCCGATGCCGATGTAATTATCATCGTAGCGTGTGGTGAGCGTGCAAACGAGGTTGTGGAGATCTTCGCTGAGTTCCCAGAGTTGATCGACTCTCGTACAGGTCACAAGTTGATGGAGCGTACCATCATCATCTGTAACACCTCAAATATGCCAGTTGCGGCTCGTGAAGCATCAGTTTATACAGGTATGACAATTGGTGAGTACTATCGTGCTATGGGCTTGAAGGTGTTGGTTATGGCCGACTCTACTTCGCGTTGGGCGCAGGCGTTGCGTGAGATGTCAAACCGTTTGGAGGAGCTTCCAGGTCAGGATGCCTTCCCAATGGACTTGTCAGCTATCATCTCTAACTTCTACGCACGTGCCGGTTTGGTGAAGCTCAACAATGGTCACACTGGTTCTGTAACATTCTTGGGTACAGTATCACCTGCGGGTGGTAACCTCAAGG
The DNA here is from genome assembly GCA_017424405.1 of Alistipes sp. Taxonomy (GTDB): domain Bacteria; phylum Bacteroidota; class Bacteroidia; order Bacteroidales; family Rikenellaceae; genus Alistipes. Next base: position 4,957 of record JAFPAD010000004.1, on the reverse strand, counting down.
AGCCTGTAACAGAGTCTACAAAGAAGGCTGCACGTTGTTTCTACGCCCTCTCTCAGGGCCGTGCCGATTCGAAGCGTTACCCAGCTATCGACCCACTTGATTCTTATTCTAAGTATTTGGAGTATCCTGAGGTAGCATCTTACCTCGATGACCACATCGGTAAGAATTGGGTAAATATGGTTTACGAGGGTAAGACTATCGTACAGCGTGGTAAGGAGGCTAACGACCAGATTAACATCTTGGGTGATGACGGTGTACCTGTATCATACCACGAGCGTTTCTGGAAGTCGGAGCTCATCGACTTTGTGATTTTGCAGCAGGACGCATTCGATGATATCGATGCAAACTGCCCACTTGAGCGTCAGAAGATGATGTATGAGTTGGTGTTGGACGTATGTCGCAAGGAATTCGATTTCGCTGATTTCGAGGCATGCTCACGCTTCTTCAAGGGTCTTATCAACCTCTTCCGTCAGATGAACTATGCTGAGTGGCAGAGCGAGAAGTTCTACGACTATAAGAACCAAATCGAGCAGACAGTAAATAATCAACTCTCAAAATAAGGGTAGCAATGACAACAAGAGCATTTCAAAAAGTATATACAAAGATTGATAATATCACCAAGGCTACCATTACGCTTCGTGCTACGGGCGTAGGTAACGACGAGCTTGCTACTGTAGGTGGTAAGTTGGCACAGGTGGTAAAGATTATGGGTGAGAATGTAACCTTGCAGGTGTTTGCAGGTACCGAGGGTCTTGCTACAAACTCTGAGGTAGTATTCCACGGCGAGGCACCTAAGTTGCGTGTATCGGATAACTTGGCAGGTCGCTTCTTTAACGCTTATGGTGAGCCATTGGAGGGCGGTGAGCCTATCGAGGGCGAGGCACGTGAGATTGGTGGTCCTACTGTAAACCCATTCCGTCGTATCCAGCCATCGGAGCTTATCGCAACAGGTATCGCTGGTATCGACCTTAACAATACAATCGTGTCAGGTCAGAAGATTCCATTCTTCGCTGACCCTGATCAGCCATACAACGCCGTTATGGCAAATGTGGCTTTGCGTGCTAAGGCTGATAAGATTATCTTGGGAGGTATGGGTCTAACGAATGACGACTTCCTCTATTTTAAGCAGGTGTTCGAGAACGCAGGTGCGTTGGACCGTATCGTATCGTTCGTGAACACTACTGAGAACCCTCCTGTGGAGCGTTTGTTGGTGCCAGATATGGCTCTTACAGCAGCCGAGTATTTCGCTGTGGATAAGGGCGAGAAGGTGTTGGTGCTTTTGACCGATATGACATTGTATGCCGATGCATTGGCTATCGTGTCAAACCGTATGGACCAAATTCCTTCGAAGGACTCTATGCCTGGTTCACTCTACTCAGACTTGGCCAAGATTTACGAGAAGGCTGTACAGTTGCCTAACGGTGGTTCTATTACCATTATCGCCGTTACAACTCTTTCTGGTGGTGATATTACTCACGCTATTCCTGATAACACAGGTTACATCACCGAGGGTCAGCTCTTCCTTCGTAACGACTCTGATACAGGTAAGGTTATCGTAGATCCATTCCGTTCATTGTCACGTTTGAAGCAGCTTGTAATTGGTAAGAAGACACGTGAGGATCACCCACAGGTGATGAACGCCTGCGTACGTTTGTATGCCGATGCTGCAAATGCAAAGACTAAGTTGGAGAACGGTTTTGATTTGTCAGACTACGATGAGCGTGCATTGAAGTTTGCTCACGACTACTCGGAGCGTTTGTTGGCTATCGACGTAAATATCGAGATTGAGCAGATGCTTGATATTGCGTGGACACTCTTTGGTGAGTATTTCTCGAAGGAGGAGGTTGCCATCAAGGCAGAGCTTATCGCTAAGTATTGGAAGAAGTAATAAATTATGGCAATTAAGTTTCAATATAATAAGACTTCGCTCGGTGAGCTTGGTAAGCAGCTCAAGATGCGCCGTACAGCACTCCCTACTATCAAGAGTAAGGAGTCGGCGTTGCGCTCCGAGGTTAAGCGAGCGAAGGATACCGCACGCGACTATCGTAATCGTTTAGATGCTTTGGCAGCTGAGTACGATTACATGGTAGCTCTGTGGGGCGAGTTCGACTCTACACTCCTTCGAGTGAAAGATGTCGAGCTTACCGAGCAGAAGATTGCGGGCGTAAGAATACCTGTGTTGGCAGGGGTTAGCTTCGAGCAGAAGCCTTACGACCTCTTCTCATCACCCGTATGGTTTGCCGATGGCGTGGAGCTTTTGAAGCGTTTGGCAACGTTGGGCGTTGAGTTCGAGGTGTATAATCGCAAGATGGAACTCTTGGATTATGCTCGTCGTAAGACTACTCAGAAGGTAAACCTCTACGAGAAGGTGCAGATCCCAGGCTATGAAGATGCTATTCGTAAGATTAAGCGCTTCATGGAGGATGAGGAGAACCTCTCGAAGTCGGCACAGAAGATTGTTAAAACACGTCAACAGCAGGCTGCGGAGGGGTCTAAGTTATGATAGTAAAGATGTCACGATATGACTTTGTGTTGCTTGCAACGCAGAGTGATGATTTTATTGCCCGTCTGCGCGAGTTGGGATTGGTTGATATCACCACTACGGGCTGGGAGCCTCAGGAGAAGGATCGTCAGTTAGTGGTAGATATTGAGCAATATCGTAAAGCAGTTGAGGCGTTGAATGCCTTTGCTCAGAGCGAGGAGTACGGCTTCGAAGTGAAGGGTGCTGATGGCTCTGTTGTGATGGTTGAGCCAGCTCCATTTGCTTCTGGCAAGGAGGCTTTTGAAAAGTACAGTGAGTTGCGTCAGCAGAAGGCTGCTTTGCAGGCCGAGGTTGCACGTTTGGAGAAGTATGCCGATGAGTTGAAGCCTTGGGGCGAGTTTGAGTGTGGGGCAAGAGAGAAGTTGCAGCAGCAGGGTATTGTGTTGCGTTATTTCCAAACACAGACCTCTACTTTTGACAAGCTCGCTGAGGAGTGGTCGGCAGACTATACTGTTGTGGAAATTAGCCGCGATGCTTCGACAACATATTTCGTTGTTGTAACTACTGCGGGTGCCGATATTGTTATCGACGCACAGGAGGTTAAGGCTCCAACAATGGATAGCCGTACTGCTGAGGCTGAGGTTGAAAAGTGCCGTCAGGAGCTTAAGGCTATCAGTGTCGAGTTCTCGGTTTGCGCTGCCAGCGTAAAGGCTATTGAGCAGGAGTTGGATAAGTTGGTATGTCAGCTTCAAAATGTAAAGATTAAAGGTACAGCCTCAGAGGCTGCCGACGGTGCGTTGGTAGTTATGGAGGGCTGGGCTGAGGAGGATAAGTCGGCAGAGGTTGATAAACTTTTAGATGAGTACTCTGATGTTATCTACCTTAAACGTGATGCGGAGCGTGATGATGACACCCCTGTGAAGTTGAAGAACAACCGCTTTGCGCGTCTGTTCGAGCTTATCGGTGCGATGTATGCTTTGCCTAAGTATGGTACGATGGACCTTACTCCATTCTTCGCTCCGTTCTATATGTTGTTCTTCGCAATCTGTTTGAACGATGCGGGTTATGGTGCAATCTTGACATTGGTTGGTGCATTGCTTTTGAAGAAGGGTGGTCAGTCGTTAAAGCAGGCTGCTTGGCTCACTATCTTCTGTGGTGGTGCCACAACTCTGTTCGGCTTCTACACAGGCTCATTGTTTGGAATGAGTATTCCAGATATGTTGGGCTACGAGAGCATTGCGGTGTCGCCATTCCTCGACTTCCAGAACCAGTTCTTCTCGTTGGCGTTGGCGTTGGGTGTTGTGCAGATTTTGTTCGGTATGTTCCTTAACATCTGCCTTCAGACAAAGCTCTTTGGTTTTACCTCTACATTCGGCTTGCTCGGATGGTTTATCATTCTTTTGTCGGGATGTTTGGCTGTAGGTATGCCTATGCTTAATGAGGAGCTTACAATCTCGTGGTTTACCACTTCGTCGCCAGCCTTCTATGCTGCGATGGGCGTGGGTGCAGTGTTGATGCTTTTGTTGAACAACATCAAGCGCAATCCACTCATTAACGTCGGCTCAGGTTTGTGGGACGCTTATAACAACATCACAGGTCTGTTGAGCGATGTGCTCTCATATATCCGTCTGTTCGCTATCGGTTTGTCGGGCGGTGTGTTGGCGCAGGTGTTCAACTCGTTGGCGATGGGTCTTACAGGCTTAGATGCAGGTATCGAGAGTTTCGGTGTGGGTACAGTGTTCCAGATTATCGGAGCCACAGCTATCCTCTTGATAGGTCACGGTATCAACCTCTTTATGTCGGCAATCTCTTCGTTTGTTCACCCTATGCGTTTGACATTCGTGGAGTTCTATAAGAATGCAGGTTTCGAGATGACTACACGTCAGTTCGAGCCTTTAACAAATGAGAATAATAAATAATCAAATTTAAAATTTAATAAAACAAAAACATTATGAATTCAGCAGCATTGATTTTGGCCTACATTGGCGTAGTATTTATGGTAGGCTTGGCAGGTATCGCATCTGCAATTGGTACTTCTATCTGCGGTCAGACAGCAGTAGGCGCTATGAAGAAGAACAGTGGCGCGTTCGGTAGCTACATGATCCTTTCGGCTTTGCCAGGTTCACAGGGTCTTTACGGTTTCGTATGTTTCTTTATGGTTCAGAACCTTTTGACAGCAGACATCACTATGTTCCAGGCAGCTGCCGTATTTGGTGCAGGTTTGTTGGTAGGTTTGGTAAACCTTTTGGCTGCTTACTATCAGGCAAAGGTTTGTGCTAACGGTATCAACGCTATTGGTAACGGTCACGACGTGATGGGTAAGACTCTTATCCTTGCAGCGTTCCCTGAGTTGTACGCTATCTTGACCGTAGCTGCTACATTCCTTATCTCAGCTGCAGTAGCTTAATTTTAGGAAGTAGTAAGTTATCATGAAATGGGATTATCCTTGCGAGGATAATCCCATTTTTTTTGAAT
>JAFPAD010000028.1 GCA_017424405.1 Alistipes sp. | reverse complement strand
TAGGAACGTTTGCCTGCATTGTAAGTTCCATATTTACGACACCCTCCTCTACTACATTGGGGATAGTTATATCCTTTGTAATGTCGAAGTCGCAAGTGCTGACCAACTCAATGCCGCCATCACCCTGAGGCTGGTTGGGATCGCCACCCAATACGCTCTCTGTGCCGTCAACCTCCTCCTCGATGGGAGCGTCCTCGGCGTAGTCGTTAATCTGAATATCGAATGTTGCGTTACCCTCCTCGTCAATCTTCTTGATGAAGGTGATATGACGCCACGACTTAGCCTTTACGTCGGTGAAGGCCTTAGTCATACGATATGTCTTTGCATTGCCGTCGCCCTCGAGGTCCATCTTACCGCTGAAGGTAACCTCCAAAGTGGTTCCACCTTCAACAATATTGAAGTAAGCAGCGCGCTCCTCGCGTGTTACGCGACCAGTGCTCTCGTCGTAGTTCAATGCGAAGGCAAGAGAACTATTGCTGTTGTATGTTACAGTTGTAGTACAGTTGCCACGTACCATCTTCTTGAAATCGTCGTTGTAATCAACCGTAACCTTGTGCTGTAGCAGCGAGCATACGATATCACCCAAAACGGTATCCTCGCCAGCCTTGATTGTAATATCCTTTACGGTTGCTCCATAAATAGGAGTGTCCCAACCTGCAGCGGGAACCTCTGCAGATGTAGTACGAGTCACCAATGTATAGCTCTCGCCATCCTTTGTTGCGGGGAGAGATATTCCATCGGTGTTCTTTGCCTCCTCGTATGTCTTGTCGAAATAGACAGTACCGTCGCTGTGAGTGATGATTATCTTATAGCTGCCGTCAGCCTCTGTGGTTGTGCTCTCTGCGCGTGTGCCGAGGTACTCAACCTCTTCGCTTACGCCGATTGAGAAGTTAGCAAAAGAGAGTGTACCGAACTCCTGCACATCATCTGTCTTATACTCGAATTTATCCTTGTCGCAAGATGCGAAGGCTAACGCGAGCATCATTACTGTAAATAATCTTTTCATATCGTTTATTCTTTTATTTATCAATGATTAGTGAATTACTCTGCAGGATTAACCTCGATATTCATATCGATAACCTCCTCGGGCTGATCGCCGAACTCAATGGTGACAGAGCCGCCATTACCGATGTTTGAGGCTTTGAACTTTAGAGTGTAGCACTTGCCCGATGCGATTGAGAACTCCTTCTCGAAATCGATGCTCTTCGATGCGAAGTTTGTATCCTGCGCCTGCGATGTGAGCTTAGCACTAACGGTCAATGCTGTGTTGTTGACAAATACACCGTTTGTCTGGTTGGCACCATAGGTCAAAACCTTGTCGCCACCTACAGACTTGAGAGTAAAATCTGTCCAGTCGTAGTACCCAGCAAACATCTGGTCGAACTCAATCTTCACGATAGAATTTACAAGCGATACGGGGACAACGACCTCTGTATCGGCACCACCATTGATTGTTACGCCATCTACTATCTCTCCCTCAAATACGGGGCTACCCATATTTCCTTCATTGTACACAGCTTTTACAGAATAAGTACCTGCGTCGAGAACGAGCTTACCCTCGGCCAAATCGCCAATCTTGCCACTCCATACATCATAACCATCATCGTTGGTTACCGTAAAAGTGAACTTCTCTTTAGTGGGGGCGGTGTAGCCTGTCACAGCACTGATGCTTGCGCGGGTTACCTCCTCGACATTCTGATTGGCATTCATATCGAATACCAACGCACCCTTAACGGAGTTGATATCCTCGCCTCCGTCGTTGCACGCTATAGCTCCCATAAGAGCCAATGCGCAAAGTGTCAATTTGTGTAATTTCATAATTGTTTGGTTGTTTTATTTTACTTTATTTTTATTTTATTCTCTAACAATCTGAATCTTGATATTGTCAAAGTATAGGTAGTAGTGAGCATTGTTTGAAGTCAAGAACGTACCCTGCGAACAACACGGAACCCAGCAGAGGCGTGTTGTTGCTCCACATCCATCAACAGTGAAACTATATGTCGGGAATTCGCTGTTGAAGCTATCGTTTGTGAAATTATTCGGAATGTTACCTGTCTTCAAGGCTACATTATTGAATACGCCCGCAACACGAGTAGCATCGTCATCTACCGATGAAAAGGCTTTAGTGTCTGTTACACCATCAAGAGCACTACTCTCAGAAGATGTGTGAGTACCAGCAACCAAGAATACGTCATTTCCACTATCGTAGCCCGAATCGACGTATGCACCCATATCGAAAGTGACTTTAAGTTTAACCTTTGCACCACTCTTAAGTGTCGAGATTGCGGGGGTGTCAAGACGACCGTTTGAACGAGTTACGCCGAGAGTACTTTGGTGGCGAACATTAACACGAACAGACTGACCAGCTACGCCCTTGATGTGGGCTCCATTCCAACCTGAAACACTCATATAGTCATTCAATAGGTGTCCATCGGCTGACATCAATGACGCTACGCGCTTGTCGTCAAACTCAAAATTGGTGTGAATAGATGTAAAGTCCTCAAAGAATAGATAGGGAACAGTGATTCCTACCTCGTGGCACTTTACCTCGGTGGCAAGTGTCGTTGGCATTGTGATGGTATTGCTAACAATTGCGTTGTCAGATTCATACTTTACTGTGAGTGTTTGGCCAGCAAGCGATGATAGTATCTCGGACTTATTCTCAACGAATGTGTATTCGACATCGTGAATTCCTGTTGATACAAACGAAGCAACATCATTTATGCGGTATACTTCGGCACCCGTTGCGTCGTAGAAGTATATTGTATTGATATCCTCGCCAAGATTATTGCCCATCCACGTAAGACGTATTGCGTGGCGATCCACCACCTTTGAACAGTTGAGTATCACCGGTGTTATATGACCAGCTGCGAAGGTGTGAGTCGATGAGAGGTTAGATAGCGAAATTGTAGTTTTTGCCGCTTTGGTTGAGGTAAAAACCTCGGCTACAAGTTCTCCATTGTATATGTTGGTATCGCCTATTGGTGCGGGAATAATGGATGCATATGCATAGTCATAAGCATAAGTGTTACCATTTGCTGTCGTTGCACCTATGGGATTCTTGAGCAACAATGACATATATTGCGAGCCATTGCCTGTGAGTACAGGAGCTGCTTCTTCGTCAGAAATATCAGTAGAAATAGTGCCTGCAATATTCCACGGTAAAGCCAAATCGATACGCACAACCTCCTCATTGCCAAAGCCGTAATACTCTTTTGTGGGAATGTGAGGTATGAACATACGCAAAGCGTGCATCTTATGATGCATATTCAGATGCAGACCGTTGTCGAATATCTCGTCCGAGGCGTTGGTATTGGTCAGTGCGCTGAGTGCTGCCTTGCCTGTCTGTGGCTCGGCGACCATAATGGCTACGCCACCGCCCATCTGTCCGTCCTGTACATCGGGAAGGTTGAAAGTCGCCGTTGTGCCATTTACGCTTGTGGGTGTGGGGTAGGTAGCGTAGTATGTATAGTTGCCATCTGCCATAGCTGCATTGAGCGTTGAGGTGAAGTAGCCTCTTGATTCAGGGTGGCGGAAATACATCTTAAACATCTGCTTATTGAGCGAGAAACTTTGAGTCTCCTCATTCAAAGCCCATAGCGCGACTTTATCCTCGGGACTCCACGAGGTTGAGATTCCGTTGTCATCTATCGTGGTGCGGGTTTTCTGCGCTCCACCAGCGACGAAACCGACAGTAACGGGTCCTGTGTGATTCTCTATATTAACATCATTAACATCCTCGCGTATGCAAGATATTAGCATAAGTGCGGTGAGAATGTGTAGTATGTATTTTTTTGCTACCATATTTTCTTGGTCGTTACTTTATATTAAAGGGTATAATATCTTAAAATCAACGCAAAAATATTTATTAGAGTAGGAAAATGAAAATAAAATCAATAAAATGCACGTTTTTTTCAGTAGAATAAGGTTTGGTGCGATGAATTTTAGGTGGGAAGTGTCGAATGGCGAGAAATATGTGTTTGCCGATGTGTCCTAAATGGCTGAGTTTGTCGCTGTTTCGGTTTATAATAGAGGCTGTTTTAATGATTGGGAAGATGGGTATTTATAGAAGCAAAATAAAAAATAGGGTGCCGCTTTTGGGCACCCTATATCGTTTGCGGAAAGTTTGTTTTACTTCTTCAAATACTTGTCCAACCAACCGAAGAACTCGCGATTCCATACCATCGAGTTTTGGGGTTTGAAGACCTGATGAGCCTCATTCTCGAACTCAACAAGACGTGAATCCAAACCCTTCAGGCGAGCGGCTGTGAATGCCTGCAACGACTGTGTGTAGGGGATGCGGAAGTCGAACTCGCCCGTGATAATCATAATAGGTGTATTCCACTTATCGACGAACTTGTGGGGAGAGTTGGCGTATGAACGCTGTGCAATCTTATTCTCCTTATCCAAGTAGTTGCCGCCGTAATCGTGGTTGATGAAGAAGAGCTCCTCGGTCTCACCATAC
>JAFPAD010000027.1 GCA_017424405.1 Alistipes sp. | reverse complement strand
GCCGGTTGCAAAAGTCGCGACAAGGAGGTTGTGGTTACGCCTCCCGACACAATATTGAATGTCGAAGCCACCAAATTTAATATTAACCACGAGGCACAGAGTGTGAAGATTAAGGTTGTATGCAACGAGAAGTTCGATGTGGAGATTGAGGCATATTGGCTTCGCCTCGACAACATACGCGAAGCGGATGGGGCAGATATTGTTACACTATGTATCGATGCAAACGATGTTGCCGAAGAGCGCAGTGCCGAGGTTGTTATTGTGGCAGGTGAGCAACGCCACAGCGTGACAATCACGCAGAGTGGCATCGCGGCGACAAGTATGGAGGTTGCTATTGGCCACCGCAACCAGCTAATGACATCGCCAAAGTGGAATGGTGAGGCTGTAAGTGGCACCATCAACTGGGGCGACGGCACAATAGAGGAGTATGCCGAGGGTGCCAAACACAACTATACCACGACCGACGCCCACACCGCAACATTTACGATGTCTGGCACCACATCCTTCGAGATTGCGACAATTGGCGCTATGGAGTCACTAACAATTGCCCTCTAACGCCACCACACAAAAAAAAAGATATTCTCCGACAAATCTGTCGGAGAATATCTTTTTGTGATGGTAATTATGATTCTACTTAATTATTGCATTTTTAATTTGCTCTACGATGTAGCGAATATCATCATCGCTCACACAAGGACCACTGGGAAGACATAAGCCCATCTTGAAAAGTTCCTCACTGACGCCATTAACATAAGCTGGAGCATTTGCATAGACAGGTTGCTTATGCATTGGTTTCCATAAGGGACGTGATTCGATACCTGCTGCATCTAACGCCAAGCGCATAGCCTCAACATTGCGATTGGGCTCACACTCGGTATGAAGAGACTCAACGGAGTGTGTAACACCTGCTGCACCACCTACTGCACCCTGAATGTTTACCTCGTAGGCTTTATTCTCACCCACAACCTTCAATTCTGGCGAGAGGATGATAGTATTCAACCAGAAATTACTATCGTACTCCGCCGAAGGGTTGCCGTGCAGAGTTACACCATCTACATCGGCCAACAGCTCTTTATATAGTTCGTAGGTATGCTTGTGGTGGTTGATATGCTCCTCTAATACCGTCATCTGACCGCGACCAATACCTGCACAGATGTTCGACATACGATAGTTGTAACCTATCTTCTCGTGCTGGTAATAAGGGTAGTTTTCACGTGCTTGTGTCGCATAGAACATAATATCCCTCTTTGTTTCTAAATCAGGACAAATCAAAGCGCCACCACCCGAAGTGGTAATCATTTTGTTGCCATTGAATGAGAGAATACCATAATCACCGAAAGTACCACACGCCTGACCACGATATTTAGAACCCATACCCTCTGCAGCATCCTCAACTATAGGAATATCGTACTTCGTGGCAATAGCCATAATCTCGTCTAACTTGGCGGGCATACCGTAAAGATAAACGGGAATAATTGCCTTTGGCTTCTTACCCGTCTTGGCAATGCGATCCTTGATAGCCTCCTCCAATAATACGGGATCCATATTCCAGGTATCCTTCTCGGAATCAATAAATACGGGTGTTGCACCAAGATAGGTAATTGGGTGCGATGAAGCGCAGAAGGTAAAACTCTGCACCAAAACCTCATCCCCGGGACCGACACCACAGGCCACGAGAGCGAGGTGTATAGCCGCTGTACCCGCTGAAAGAGCCACAACCTCCTTATTCTCTCCAACAAACTCTTTAAGATCCTGCTCGAAGCCATTGACATTAGGGCCAAGGGGCACCACCCAGTTAGTATCAAACGCCTCCTGTATGAATTTCTGCTCATTGCCGCTCATATGAGCGAGGCATAGGTAAATACGATTTCTCATAACTATTTGTTCTATTGCTACTACTTTGGTTGAGGTATTTCTGCCAACTCGTAAGACCTAAATACCGTTTGAAAAATCAATTTTATGTCGCCTATAAAAGTGTGATTATGGTAGTAATCAAGATTAATCTTAACCTTATCAGGGAAAATAACCTCATCGTTATACTTTACCGGATTCTCGACCTGCGCCAAAATCTCTTCCTCGTTAGCATATTTTAACGATGCAGGGCCTGTAATACCAGGTCGCAATTTCAAGATAAGTCTATCATCACCTTCCAATTTATCTGCATAACCAGGAACATCAGGACGTGGGCCAACAAAGCTCATATCACCAATCAGTACATTCCAAAGTTCAGGAAGCTCATCAAGTTTGTATTTGCGCAATACCGCACCTAATGGTGTAATGCGACTTTCACCTGCAACAGAAATACTATTACCAGAGTGACCCACTGTCATTGAGCGAAACTTATACATTGTGAATAATTTGCCATTACGCCCTACGCGTTTTTGCGTAAAAAATGCAGGTCCTCCAGGCATTTTAACTTTTATTAAAATGGCAACTATAAGCAACACCGGCCATAAAAACAGAAGCCCGATAAGAGCCATTATGCGATCGAAAAGGAATTTTAACATTTTATCAATCTGTTATTAATAACTAAAATCAATCATTCTAATTATCTTAAATATCACCTCTTACCATTCCTTCCATATAAAGTAAGGCCTTAACTCTACCTATAGGAATTAGTTTGCGGAAAGGATACAATAACTTAATAATAATATTCAACCACCATTTATAAGTAATTTTCAAGTTACAATAAGCCTTCCTAAACTTGAATTTTTGCATTAAGAACGGCTGTATATTTGAATGTTCAGTGATCGATCTTGCACCGTCATTGACATATCTCAACCCTAATTCATCTAAGTAATATCGATTCATCTCGTATATTAATCCGTAGTATGGTTGAGTACCATCTCTAAGTGCTTTAGGTTTGCATTTTAATACATTGTACTCACACGAGACCTCTTTCACTGTATTTATGGCTAATGCAATATATTCACCAGATTCTTTATGCCTTATAACCCAAAAATCTTTGCTACTATCTGAAGCTAAAGATTCAATCAAATTTTTATATTGTTCGATAGATATTACGTTACACTTCACTCGATATGCCTCTTGTGCAGATGAGTATATGGGATAACCAATCTCTAATAACTGAGCAGCTGTTATTCTAAACACATCGTATGTTCTTAAAGATTTTCGCACATCTCTTCTAGCACCAGACGACAATTCTTCCAAACCACCAAAAGAATCTTTAATTACATACCAAAACGAGGTTACATTGGGAGTGTCAAAATTATAGACATTGCGAACCATCCACCCTCCTCTATCTAACAATTGGTTAATATCTGATTTGCTCAACAGAGTCTCTTTACTTTCATCTATACTGACCCATGCTTTTTTATATAGTCTGTAAGGTATCATGTTAGATTATTTTTTTACATATACAATCTTCTTCAAGCAACCAAAGCAGAGATTTACAAATGTTAAAATAGCTGAAGAAAAGCGTCCTTTATTATCTGCTTCACGAAATAGTCTATAATGCCACTTTATTAGTGCAGAATAACTGTGAGTACTAATGGACCCAACGCGACCTCGTCGATATTTGGCTAAACACTCGGGCAATAGGTAACATCTCGTTTTATGAATTACTTTAAGCCACATTGCATAGTCGTTGTTTTTCTTAATATCTGCAATCTGAATCAAGCCAACAACTCTAGCATCGTACATCACCGTTAAGCAACCTGGCCAACAATAGGCATACATACCACATTTTGATATTTTTCGAGGCCCAGATATCTCTATGTTAAGTTCATTGGAAAACTCGTCTATCTCACTATATTTTGTATAGGAAAATGCGTATCCATTTTTCTCCATAAACGCAATCTGCTTTTCAAGTTTCTCTGGGAGCCATAAATCATCGCTATCCAGGAATGCAATCCAACGACCTTTTGCTACTCGTAGCGCGTTATTACGAGTAGTGGCAGCACCGCTATTCTTTTCGTTGCATATATATTTAATGCGCGCGTCATTTGCCAAATAGGGTGCAATTATCTCCTTTGTATTATCTGTCGAGCAGTCGTCGGAAATAATCATCTCCCAATTCTGGTATGTTTGTGCCTGTACCGAGCGGATTGTCTCCTCTATAAACTTTGCGCAATTGTATGTTGGAGTAATAATCGAAACCAAATCACTACACATTCCTTTTAGCCTTTATAATTTACATCGATTAGACTTCCCGCTAGATTTTGGAATTCATCGGTATAGAAATCCATTAAACCACCTAGTGATGTGAATGTCATCTCTCCAAAATATATTTTACCACCGATATTAT
>JAFPAD010000026.1 GCA_017424405.1 Alistipes sp. | reverse complement strand
CAGCGTAATGCCCGTAGCCTTGGAGTAAAGCCTTGAAAAAGTATAGGCGGCATTATAGCTTGCGTCGCCGTTTGTAAAAATGATAGAGTAAGAGCCGTCGATCCCGACCATAGAAGGCGGCGCGGGTTGAGTTTCATCGGCAACCGTAGTTTCCTCAGGAACCTGCGGCGCACACCCCGCGATCATCAAAATTGCCATTAAGCAAATAAATAATCTTTTCATTTATGGTTGGTTTAATAATTTATAATATTCTCCAAAAACGTTTGCTCATATTATATGCAAATATATAAAAAATATTTTGATAACTCCAACTTTTCGTAACACATAATCACATATCTACGCTCAAAATCACGCATAAATTCACCCAAACAACCTTCAAAACAATTTTCACGACCAATTATTGTAGATTATTCGTATCTTTGTCCAAAAGATGGGCATGAACAAAGAGATATTACGCATAGCCATACCCAATATTATCTCAAACATCACGGTGCCGATTATGGGCATCGTGGGTACGATGATTGCGGGGCACATGGGCGAGGCAGTGAGCAGCATAGGCTCGCTGGCCATTGGCGTGACCATCTTCAACTTCATCTATTGGAACTGCGCTTTCATTCGCATGGGCACAAGTGGCATCACAGCCCAAGCCTACGGAGCTGGAGATAATCACACCACCACCCTAATGTTGGCTCGCTCCGTGATGGTAGCATTGGCTGTCGGAGGAATTATGCTACTTCTGCAACGTCCTATAGGCGACGCCGCCATCAAGATTATGAACGGCGGAGAGCAAGTTGCCGAGTATTTCTACGCTCGCATTTGGGCTGTACCTGCAGGCGTGCTTCTCTTTGCTCTAAACGGTTGGCTCACAGGTATGCAAAACGCCATTATTCCGATGATTGTTGCCATTGTGGTAAATATCATTCACATAGCCTGTAGCCTTTGGTTCGCTTTCCCATTAGGATACGGAATTACGGGCATAGCCTACGCCTCGGTGGTTGCACAATGGACCGGAGTAACCATCACGGCGCTTATCTGCTGGCTCCATTACCGCAAGAGAATGGCAAAGATTTCACTTGCCGAGGTTATGGATATTACCGCCCTCAAAAAATTCTTTTCTATCAATAGCGATATTATCATCCGCACACTCTGCATCGTCGCAGCCTACACCTTCTTCACTGCCGCTTCGGCTCGCATGGGTGACGACACAATCCTTGCGGTGAACACCATTCTTTTAGAGCTATTCACCCTATTCTCATACATGACCGATGGCTTCGCCTATGCTGCCGAAGCTCTTACGGGGCGTTTTATCGGAGCAAAGGACGGCATCTCATTACGTCAATGTGTAAAACGCTGCATGCTTTGGAGCGCAGTGGTCGGCATTGCCTACTCGGCACTATACACAGGTTTTTGGCGTGAATTATTATCTCTTTTCATCGAAGATGGAGCCGAGAACAGTGCGCAACTTCTGGACTATGCAGGTCGTTATATCGGTTGGATTATAGCCATTCCGCTGGCAGCCTCATTGCCATTTATGATGGACGGCGTGATGGTCGGCGCAACCCAGTCGCGCATCATGCGTAACTCTATGCTTATCGCCACAGCGCTCTATTTCGGACTCTTTTTCTCGCTCCGCCCCGTGATTGGCAACAACGCCCTCTGGCTCGCCTTCACATCGTTTATGGCTCTACGTGGCATATTCCAATACTTTATGTCCAACCGCCTGAAAAGCATCTACCGCCAGGCGGAGTAGGGGGAAGAATTCAAAATTCAAAATTCAAAATTCAACGCCGCCGATAAGGTGAGAGCAGAGGTTGCTTGCAGACTATGCCGAGCCGAGGCGGTGAAAAGACACCGAAGGTGGATTAAAATTCAAAATTCAACGTTGCGTTTAAGCGACAATCTTAATCTCTGCCAAAATTATCTTTGTAGACTGGAAACAACACTACTCCAAAACAAAAAAAAAGACGAAAACCCCGCTCTGGGATTTTCGCCTTTTGTAACTAAAGTAGCCTAACTACTCTGTTCTACCAGTGTAAGCCTTCACGCCCGCATTGTCGAATGGCTGCGAGAAGAACTTCTCTGCCGCCTTATCCACCGCTGGCATCCAAGGCTGACCGCCGCCCGCATTCTGGATAACCCACAAGCGCAACTGCTTTGTATGCCAATTCACCGAGCAGTTTGTGCCCCACGCACCACCGTGACCAAACCAAGCATTCTCGTTATCCTGCACTGGTGCCGCCAAACCGAGTGAGTAACCCGACATATTCGATGGACGAGTCGAACGAGCCAGAATATCCTTCACGGTCTCCTCCTTCAGGATACGCACACCATTGTCGCCCACACCGAGGTTCATCAACATCTTATAGAACTTAAGCTGGTCATTAGCTGTTGTCCAAAGACCTGCACCAGCCGATGTGAAGACATGCTCGTCGTTATATGGGCGCTGCTGCATATCCATCTCCTCCACCCACTTGGCTGGAGCGTTATTCTGTGTGGCATACAACTCAATCTTATTCTTGAGCTGCTTGTCGGTAGGCCAGAACCAAGTAGAGCTCATACCAAGAGGATCAAGTACCTCTTGCTTCAAGTAATCCTCCCACTTCATACCTGTCACAATCTCAACAATCGCCGCACCGATGTCGATACCCGTATTAGAGTACATCTCGGCCGTACCTGGCTCAAACATAATTGGAGATGCCGCCGCAATAGCCGCCACCTGACGCAGAGGAGCACCACCAGACCAGCCACCACCACGAATATTACCTTGTTTAGCGCTAATCTCAAATGGAAAACCTCCCGTATGATTGAGCACCATACGTACCGTAAGCACATTCTTCGCTCTGCGGAGCATGCGAACACCATCTTTATTGTACTCCTGCACCCACAACTCTCTGAACTCTGGGAGATACTTCGACACGGGATCATCAAGCGTGATTTTACCCTCCTCCACAAGTTTTGCAATGGTCACACCACAGAAACCTTTAGTTTGCGAGCACTGCATAAAGACATTATCCATATCAATAGCTCGTTTCTGAGAAACATCAGCATAACCTATACAACAAGTCTCTTGAACTCCATCTTTGTAGAATACACTGATAGCACCAGCCAACTGACCGCTATCCACATAGGGTTGCAACGCCTCTTTCGCAAAAGTAGTCTTCGACTCCTTGACCTTTGTTTGAGCCTGCACTGAAAGCACCATACACAACGATGCCAACAGCAAAATGAAAGTTCTTTTCATAATTATCAAATTATAAATTGGTTATTAATTCCCACCCAAGATAAACAAAGATAATAATTTTCTTGCAAACCTCAGCTTTATTGGGAATAATAAATAACGCAAAAGCACAAAAAAAAGACACCTCGAAAGGTGTCTTAAATTTTAATCTTAGTTGCTAAAGATTAGTTCTCAGAAGTAGCCTCCTCAGCGTTCTCTGATGAGATCTCAGCCTGTGGCATTGCGTCTGTTGCAGCCTCAGCAGAAACCTTCTCAATCAACGCCTCAGCATCGCTCTGCATAGAGCTACCTGCAACAACACCCTCCTTCATAGAGATTGTTGCGATAAGGCTCAACACTACTACCAAGCCAGCCAATGTCCAAGTAGTCTTCTCCAAGATATTTGTTGACTCACGAACACCCATCACCTGGTTAGCAGCACCGAAGTTTGCAGCCATACCACTCTTAGGATTCTGAACCAAAATAGCGAGAATAAGAATAACACTCGCAACAAGAATCAAACCGATACAAATTGAATACAACATAATTTTATACTATTTTTAATTATTAACTTTCTATCTTTGAAATAATCTCCGCAAAGTAAACACTTTTTTCGGGATTTAGCAAACTTAATTTACGATAAGTTTCTATCGCCATATCTTTCAGACCCTGCGCCAGATATACTTCTGCAAGCTCTTCGCTAACCATATCATCGTCTTCCGACAATGTTGGCTCGGTGGTAATTTCACACTCAACATCACCCGCTTGGGCAACAATTTTATGATTCTCTACTCGCAGAAACTTATCTATAATATCACTTGATGTAATCTTTGTAAGTGTTTTTATATCAATTTCATGCAAGTTAATTACAGGCTTACATATAAGCGTTGCGACTTCTCGACCATACCCCTTCACCTCATCTTTTACTTTAGCTTCGTTGGATTCCCATCTACAACCATGCTCAAGCCACTGCAAATCACTCTCTTCGATGAATATTTTCACCTCATCTGCAGCCATATTTTTTTTACTATTTTTTTTCATTTTTCTACCAATTTGATGCTGCTGCTTGGAAAATATCTGTAACCAACTGCTTCACAACCTCAACATCAAGGTCTGATTGAATATCGGTAAGCAACTGAGATGAATCATATTCGGTGAATGCCGTAAACGATTGGTTAAACGAATTTTCAGGCACAATCTTGTTTGTAAAACGGACCTTAATAGTGATGGTCAGGCGATTCAATAATGCGTAGTTATCACTCGACACCGAAGCTGTTGTAGAGGTGTAACTAACAATCTCGCCCTCGAATGCAAAATCGCCATCAGAATCTACGAGTTGCAACTTGGTTTGGCGAGAGAACTTATCCTTCAGCTCCTCCACCAACGTAGTACTCAATGTAGGAGACACCATTGGCGCATTATTTGGGAAATATGCAACACTAAACGTCTTTGCCGCATCGGGAATACTTGCTCCCGTGAAAGAATAACCTCCCTTCATAAAGATACAGCTGCTCAACACAAGCGAACAGAGTATCAATACCGTTGCAAATATTTTATTTTTTATCTTTTTCAACATCATCATATCATTCTCCATATAAGGCTAAATATCATTTTCATTAATGCCTAAATCCTTAATTCTGCGATACAGCGTACGCTCCGACATAAACAACTCACGAGCCGCATCACGACGACGACCCTTATTATTACGCAGAGCTCGCAAAATCTGCTCACGTTGCACATCAGCCTTTGTAAGTTCACGATGTGGCACCTCCTCGACCTCCTCACTCTCAGCAAAGTCGGCAGCATCGGTAACAGCAGACGAAGGAAGCAATCCAACCACCTCGCGTGGCATAGGCTGCGGCTGTGGTGCGTGTCCATGCATAAGTTCCGACAACATGCGCTTTAGGTCGTTGATATCGCTACGCATATCGAACAATATCTTATACAGCAACTCTCTCTCTGTCGAGAAATCCTCTCCGCCCATGGCATTCTCCACTCGCATCGTAGGAGTTGAAGAGCCCACCGAAGTTAAATATTTCGACAACGTAGAGGCTGTTATCTCTCTATCCTGCTCCAATGCCGATATCTGCTCTGTGACATTCTTCAACTGACGAATGTTTCCACGCCAATAATAGTTCATTAACATCTGTCGAGCATCGTCAGTTAATCGCACAGGAGGCATACCATACTGCACAGATACATCTGAAGCAAACTTTCTAAACAACAAAGGAATATCCCCCTTTCGCTCACGCAAAGCAGGCACAGAGATGGGAACAGTGTTTAATCGATAGTACAAATCCTCGCGAAAACGACCGCTCTCGATAGATTTTATCAAGTCGTTATTGGTAGCTGCAACCACTCTCACATCAGTCTTCTGCACCGTTGCTGAGCCCACTCGCATATACTCGCCCGACTGCAACACACGC
The DNA here is from genome assembly GCA_017424405.1 of Alistipes sp. GTDB lineage: Bacteria > Bacteroidota > Bacteroidia > Bacteroidales > Rikenellaceae > Alistipes. The sequence goes on along the minus strand of JAFPAD010000026.1, from coordinate 2,077 downwards.
AACAATCGCACTTGAGTGGATAATGGCAACTCACCCACCTCGTCCAAAAAGATAGTACCGCCATTTGCCTCCTCAAAATATCCCTTACGAGCCTCGGTAGCACCTGTAAACGAGCCTTTCTCGTGACCAAAAAGCTCCGAGTCAATAGTACCTTCAGGGATCGCACCACAATTTACGGCTATGTATTTCTTGTGCTTACGCGATGAATAGGCATGAATAATCTGTGGGAAAAACTCCTTTCCCACACCACTCTCTCCGGTAACCAATACCGACAACGAAGTAGGAGCGACTCGCAATGCCACTGCGAGGGCTCGATCCATAGCCTCCGAACAACCTATGATACCAAAGCGTTGCTTTACAGATTGTATATCTAACTCTGACATTCTTTACTTCTTTGGTGTAATATATTCCAAATCAGGATTTGTAATAGTGCGTTCTGCTGAGATATTCACCTCTTCAACACTCTCAACCGAGTGAATATCATCGTATCGTGAATTACTCCAATCGCACCAGAAACCATATAATAGAGCCAACACAGCTATCACCGCCACGGTGATGGCTATTTTGATAAAGACATCGCCCTTGCTGCTCTCTCGCGATGTAGCATACTCTCGACCTGTGATAATCTTACCTCCCTTACCATATTGCAAGCCCTTAACGTATGGCGCAGGGCGCTTCTGTGAAGATACGGTAAGAGTCTCTTTCTGCGATTGCATCTTACGCTTAGGCTCAACTTCAGGCTCCGACTTGGGAACAACTCTGATGACCATCTCCTCATCTTCGTCAATAACCGCAGCTTTGTTTGTTGTTGTAGGCTCTGCATCACGAGAAGAAACCACAGGCTCCGCGTTTTTACTCTCAGCCAAATGCTCTTCCAATCCGCCATCTAACACTTCACCCTGAGCTGCGGGATTAGTTATGAATGAGATTGTGCCATTCGCGCCACGCTTCAAGGCTCCAAACTTATCCAATCCGCACACGCCATCACGCTCCAAGCGGAAATTAACCTCAAAGACAAAGCGATCAATTGTACCAGCAGCTTCCAACTCCGACACCCCATGTTCGATAAGGAGCTTGCGCAACACTCCGTCGTCGCTCTTCATCAAGTTGGAAAAAAGAATTTTGCGTTCAGCGTCTTTGACAATAAATGCACCTAAATTAGGTACAACCAGGCGCTTGTTGCTCTCCAAATATTTTGATATAATTTTGGTAATCATATTTCAACATAATTTGGGGTAAAGTTACGAACTTTTTTCTAAAGAAAAAAACATCGCACCCACCACTTGACAAAAATCAGATAAAAATACCTCTAATCGTCACTACTCGTCCGTTGTAAATGCCACATATCGTGTCCGAAAAATAGTCGCGTACCAACACACTTAAAACCGAGTGAAATATATAATTTTTCAGCCCGTGCGTTATCACAATCAACTATCAATCCTACACGTTCATAACCTTTAGCAAAAACATTCTTACAAAACGCAGCTATCAACTCTCTTCCCACACCCAAACCCCGAAACTCGGGTAAAACGCCAATAGAATCGAGATAATACTCTCCTGCTTCAGTCTCATCGGCCATCGTCGGCACACGCCCTATAACACGCTTACGCAAAACCTCCAAAGTACCCTCTCGCAGCTGAGCTAACTTCGCGCCATCATAACCTACAATAGCACCCGCAACAACGCCATTCAAATCTGCCACGTAAGCATATCGCCAACTATACTGCGAAACTTCTTTGGAAGCAACCTCCGTGAGCACCGAGAGGTAATCCTCACCACAATAGTCACACAACACCTGCTGATCACCTATCGCCATTGCAACCACTTGTGCAATAGTTACTGCGTCTTCACGAGTCGCCTCTCGCACAGTAATTTCCAATGAATTCATATCCCACAAAATTAAAGAGAGCCTCGAATACTCGAAGCTCTCTAATATGCTTATCCAGCAAAGGAGATTACTCCTCCTGACGATAAGTATGCTCAACGTAGATAGCGTGCTGCATAGCCTCACGCTTAGCGATTGATGGCTTTGTGAAGTACTGACGACGACGCAACTCCTTCAATACACCTGTACGCT
>JAFPAD010000025.1 GCA_017424405.1 Alistipes sp. | reverse complement strand
GAGCGTCTCAATCTTCAGGATAATTATAAGGTCGGTCACTATGTGGTTAATGATGGCATGAATGTCATTGAGATTGTGCGTATGTTAAAACTCGGTTTGCAAACGCCTGTAAATGTGACCATGAATAACGTGAAGATACCTGCTCAGTTGGCGGGTAAACTCTCGACACAGTTGGAGGCTGATTCGTCGGAGATTGTTGCTGTGCTTACCGATAAAGCTCTTGCTAAGAAGCTGGGATTTGACTCTCCGCTTACCATGTTTTCGATATTTTTGCCTAATACATATGAGTTCTATTGGACGGTAAAGCCTGAGGAGTTTGTTGAACGTATGTATAAGGAGTACAAGCGTTTCTGGACGGAGGAGCGTGATGCTAAACGCAAGCGCTCGGGATTGAGTCGTGTGGAGGTTGCTACGCTGGCATCAATTGTTTACGAGGAGACGCGTAAGGTTGATGAGATGCCACGCGTGGCGGGAGTTTATATCAACCGTTTGAAGAAGGGTATGCCTTTGCAGGCTGACCCTACGATTAAGTATGCTATGCAGGATTTTGGTTTACGTCGCATCTTGAAGAGTTATTTGAAATATCCATCGCCTTACAATACATATATTAACAAAGGTTTGCCACCATCGCCAATATGTATGCCGAGTGTGGAGGCTATTGATGCTGTGTTGAATTTCGAGAAGCACGACTATCTCTATTTCTGCGCGCGTCACACCTTTGATGGATATCATAACTTTGCTAAGAGTTATTCGCAACATTTGGAGAATGCTCGTCTGTATCAGCGTGAGTTGAATAAGCGTAAAATAATGAAGTAGACTATGAAAATCGTTATTCTCGGACCTGCATATCCCTATCGTGGAGGTTTGGCTACCATTATGGAGACCATGGCGCGCGAATATCAGAGTCGTGGTCATGAGGTGAGTATATACACTTTTACGGTGCAATATCCTTCGTTGTTGTTCCCCGGCAAAAGTCAATATGTGGATACTCCAGCACCAGCCGATTTGTCTATCGAGAGAGTGATGAATACGGTTAATCCATTTAATTGGGTGCGTTTGGGTCTGCGCCTAAAGCGCGAGAAGCCCGATATGGTGCTGATGAAATATTGGACTCCGTTTATGGCGCCATGTTTTGGTACGGTGGCTCGCATAGCGCGTACGAATGGAGTGACGAAGTTCGTTTGTCAGGTTGATAATGTAGAGCCTCACGAACATCATATCATTGACAAACCATGTAATCACTACTATCTCGGCGCTGTCGATGGCTTTGTGTATATGTCAGAACAGGTGGGTGGTGAGTTGAAGGCTTATACATCTGTTCCTGCTGTTTTTTCACCTCACCCTATGTTCGAGAATTTTGGTGTAGCGGAGGAGGCTGCTAAGGCGTGCGAAAAGTTGAAGCTCGATCCTGCATATAAGTACTCTCTCTTCTTTGGTCTGATACGCGATTACAAGGGTCTGGATTTATTGCTCGAGGCGTGGGCGAGATGGAAGCCTGAGGGCAGAAAATTACTTGTCGCTGGAGAATTTTATGCTTCGCGCGAAAAGACCTATGCTCTGATTGATAAACTTGGCTTGCAAGATAGCGTTGTGATGCATGAGGGTTTTGTGGCTGATGAGAATGTGCGTTACTATTTCTCAGCTGCCGATTCTCTGCTTCTGCCATATCGTACAGCCACACAGAGTGGCGTTACGCAGATTGCCTACAACTTCTCAATGCCAATGTTGGTGACGGGAGTTGGTGGCTTGCCCGAGATTGTGCCCGATGGTCGGGTGGGCGTTGTGTGTGAGCCTACTGCCGATGGCGTGTTACAGGGTTTGCAAAGCCTCTATGCCGATGGTGAGTTAGAGCGCTTGAAAGCTAATTTCGCAGAGGAACGTAAGCGTTTTTCGTGGGCTACGATGTGTGATAGATTGCTTGAGGTCTATGAAATGACCAAATAATACGACAGAATGAAAATAAAAATCCGACCTGTGAAAGTCGGATTTTTTTTATCGCTTGATGATGATTTTCTCACCCCAGACCGGAAGATAGACACCCTCTCGTTTTAACTTTTCGCATTCGTTAATACCGTAAGCATACGACCAACGCCATTTGTTGATGTGATGTGCAAGCTCCAAAATGTGCGACAGCAACACCATTCGAGGATTGAGTTTCTCTACCGCTTTATCCATCTTAAGCCCCACTGCCAAATGAGGTACAAATACATCAATAGGTAGTGATGGGTTCATTTGTTCATGGTTATAAGAGTCGCCCGTAAAGAGAAATGTGAACGGTTTGCCATCCGTCGATAAGCAACTTACTTGATAGCTTGTAACGAACTTTGGCGTGGCGGCATTGTGGTCGCCCAACCAATTTCCAATCTCAATATTGCCAATCTTCAACTTTTCTCCACCTTCGAGCTTGTAGCCATTGTTCAAAAAGTTTGAATATACAGCCTTGTCTAAACGTGCCATCTCCTCGCTGAGAGGCTTCCATTGATGGTCGCTGTGGTTGTGAGTGATGAGCAAGAAATCGAGCATGGGTGCAAGCCTTACAGCATGCTTATGGTGAATATCCACACCAAAACACTGGTCGGCGGTCTTCACTACGTAGCCCATGTTATAGAGTTGCCACACTGCGATTTCGTCACTGCTTACTACTGTCAAGGGTATTTCGCGCAGTAGCTTCTCCAATGCCATATTATAGAATTGCAGAATACCCCAACCCTCTAAAGCATTCTCCTTTTCGCAGCCTTCGCTGCAACGGTAGTATTCCATAAACTGCGTATCGGGTAGGGCGTCGGCATAACGCTGCATCTTCATCATCGCCTCCTTGCGTTCCGAGGAAATGACTCGATAAGAACTCTTGTTCCAAAGTATGTCGGTCAATTCCACAACACTCTGCGCCCCACATAACGTGGGGAGCAAAAGTGCGAGGAGTATAGCAATGCGTTTCATTGTTATTTCTTGATGTTAGGCAGCTCCAACCCGTAGCCGTTTCGCTTATCTACACGCTTAAGAATGAGGGCAACGAGAATTGAAATAACTCCGAATACGGCAAAAATAGACATTGGAATTGTGTAGTCGTATGTTGTGCCCTCAGCGGTCTGTACTGTTGCATACTCCTGAATGACCTTACCAATCATTACAGGCACCATCGAAAGACCGATGTTCTGAATGTAGAAGATGATGGCATAAGCTGAGCCGAGCTGTTTCATAGGGATAATCTTTGGTACAGAAGGCCACATTGCAGATGGTACCAATGAAAAGGCGATACCCAACACAATCATCACAAGAATTGCAAACCACCATACATTCAGGATTGGCAGTGCGAACAAGACATGAACCAATGTGAGCATAGCCGAGCCGATAACCATCAGCGTAGCACCCTTACCCAAACGGTCGTAGAGAGAACCGAAGATAGGTGTTAGGAGGATTGTTCCGAATGGCAACATTGCTGGAATTAATCCTGCCAACTCAGGCTCAACATTGTACTTGTAAATCATGAGTTTTGTTGCAAACTTCAAGAATGGGAATACACCTGAATAGAACAACACGCAGAGGATAGCGATTAGCCAGAAGCCTGTGTTTGTGAATATAACCTTCAGGTCGCTGAACTTGAAGCCTTCCTCTTCCTCTACTTGTACTGAGGCTGCTACCGATGCATCGAGCTTCTTATCCATTACGCAATACACCATGTAAGCTATAAAGCCGATGCACAAGAGCGCTGCACCAAGTAATACGGGAGCTGCTACATCGCCCATAGCGTTGGCAAATGGAAGGCTGCAAGCCAAAGCCGCTGCGGTTCCAATACGCGCCATTGCCACCTGTAAGCCCATAGCTAAGGCGAGCTCATAACCTGTGAACCACTTTGCGATAACCTTTGTTACGGTGATACCTGTAATCTCGGCACCCATACCAAAAATTGCAAATCCGAGTGCTGCGAGAATAACCTGCATTGGATATCCGAATAGTTGTGCCGAGCCGAAGTCGCCGTCAAGTGCATACCACTTGATAAGTGTACCTACCAACATCAATCCGCTACACATCACACCGGTGAAGCGTACGCCGCACTTGTCAAGAATGATACCACCAAAGAAGAGCATTAACAAAAATACGTTGATGTATCCGTAGGCTCCCGAGAAGAAGCCATACTCATCACTTGTCCAGCCTAAACCGCCTTCAGCAGGAATCTTGGTCAATAAATCCTCCAGCGGAGCCATGACGTCGGTGATGAAGTAACCGCACATCATCGTGAATGAAACGATGATGAGAGCCAACCAGCGAGCTGCCGCCGAGTCGTTTAATCGTTTTGCTTGTGTCATAATTTATTTAAGTTTGTGTTTGTAATATTAGTCGTTTGTGTAGTTTTTTAACACCTCATACGCACTCATGATACCCAACTCGCCAGCCTTCGACAGGTCGAGGTATCCTTTGCGGGTGTCCTTCATGTAAATCTGCACCAATCCTCGGTTGAAATAAGCCTCGCCGAATTGAGGGTTTAACTCGATAGCCTTGGAGTAATCCTCGTACGCCTCAGGTAGCTGGTTTGATATTGCATGTAGATTTGCTCGGTTGTAATAGCTGTATGCAAAATCTGGGTAGAGTTTTATGGCTTTGTTTATATCCTCTATTGCGTCGTCGTAGTTATATGTTCGAGAACTGCGATTTTGCAATCTATTAGCAGGATCGGTATCGATTGTGATACGTTGATAGGAATTGTCAATCGACGAAATGAAGTCAATCATTTCGGCACGCGTGGTCGAACGATTTATATACAGGAACGGATTTGAAGGGTTGTATGTAATCGCTTGTGAGAGCGTATTAACCGCATTGGTATATTGCTTGATTAGCGATTGAGTTACGCCTCGCTGGAAATATAGTGTCCAATTATCGTCATTTATGCGTAGCTGTTCGTTTATATTGCGGTCGAGTATTATCAGAGAGTCTGGTGTAATATTACTCTCTTTGTTTGAGATGGTTAACTTTGGTTGGTTAATCTTCGACTTGAAGTCAATCATGCGCTGTGAATGGTATAACTCGTCACGAGCAATCATTGCCGAGTCGGCATTCATTAAGGTAAATTTAAACAATGGCAACAATTTGATGTTTGCATTTTTGGCTGTTGCATTATTTACGATGCTATTGAAATCCTTTCCTTTGTCCTTGGTATCGAACGCGAGGAGCTTGTCGAACTTTTGTGTGGTGTCGGCATAGATTGAGTATGTGCTGTCGTTTAGGCGCGATTTATACTCTGCGATTTTACGTTCGGCTGTTTGTCTGTCGTGTCTTGCACCTTTCGTGTCGCCCAGAATCATTCGTAGTTGGCTACGGTTTAGGTAGGCATTGGCAAAATCGGGATATAGCTTTATCGCATGAGAATAGTCAGAAATAGCACTCTCCAATTCGCCTATCTGAGCATAAAGGGTTGCTCGGTTGTAGTACACCAACACATTGTTTGGCGAGTAGCGCACAACGCGATTATAATCCTCCAAGGCGCGATTGTAGTCGCCTATTTGAGACCGTACGATGGCACGGTTGAAATAGGTTAATGAGTTTGTAGAGTCCAATTTGATGACGTGGTCGAAGTCGCTGAGAGCTAACATTGGACGCTTGGTGTCGGAGTAGAGTAGCGCACGATTGAAGAACGATAGCACAAATGTTGAATCGTGACTGATTGCTATATCCAAATCCTTTTCCGCCTCGTCAAATCTCTGCTGCTGCATGAGGAGCATGCTTCGGCGATTGTAGCCGTTTGGATCTTCACGATTGGTGCGTATGGCAGTCTCAAAGTCTTCGTAGGCTTTGGTGGTGTCCTTTAGATTGAGGTAGCTCACTCCACGATTGATGTATGCATCGGCAACCTTCTTCTCTTGACGAATAAACATATCGAAGTCGGCGACAGCCTCCTTAAACTGTTTGTTGAGAAGTCGTGTTACGCCTCGGCTATAATAGGGTCCTGAAAGGTCGGGGCGCAACTCAATTGCCTCATGAAAGTCTTTAAGTGCGTCGTCATAATTTCCAAGACGTGAACGTGTTATGGCTCGATATGTGTAGGCATTTGTAAATACCGGATTCTTTTCGATAGCGAGTGAAAAATCTGTATCGGCACCCAGAAGGTCGTCCATGTTGTACTTGGCAATACCGCGCAAAAAGTAAGCCTCGTAAGCATTAGCATCGAAGCGCAGCAATACATTTAGCACACGAATAGCCTCTTGATAATCATCATTGGTCATTAACTTACGTCCCATGTTGTAGAAGTAAGTTTTGTTATATTGAGTGCTGGCACACCATGCACTCAATATAAAGATTATCGTGATAACTATTTTTAATATTCTACTTCGCATAGATGCCCGATGGTTTGATATTCTGCCTTAGCATGAACGTGTAGTAGCGTTGGTTTATTGCTGGTCGTAGCCGAAACGTCGTAGCTGACGCTCGTTGTTGCGCCAATCCTCTTGCACCTTCACAAAGAGCTGCAAAAATACCTTCTTCTGCAAGAAGCGCTCCATGTCCTCGCGAGCTTGCTGACCCACGCGCTTCAGGCGCTCACCCTTGTGACCGATGACGATACCCTTCTGTGATGTGCGAGCTACGTAAATTGTAGCCGAGATGCGGTCGATGGTTGGCTCCTCTTTGTAGGTATCAATCTCAATCTCGCAGCAGTAGGGTATCTCCTTGTCGTAGTTCAAAAGAATCTTCTCGCGGATAATCTCCGATGCAAAGAAGCGCAGAGTCTTATCAGTGAGAGTATCCTTAGGATAGAATGCCTCACCCTCAGGCAAACGCTCAAGGATAGCGTTCAATACACCTGCCATGCCAATCTTCTCCTTTGCTGATACAGGAATGATAACAGCTTCTGGTAGGCGACTTTGCCACTCGGCAGCCAATGCCTCTAATTTGTCTGGCGTTGTGAGGTCGATTTTGTTAATTACAACAATCGTAGGTATTCCGCTACAGTTGATACGCTCTACGATAGACTCCTGTCGGTCGCTCTGCTCAACGGTGTCGGTGACGTAGAGTATCACATCGGCATCATCGACTGCGCCGTGTACGAAGTTCATCATCGACTCCTGCAACTTGTAAGCAGGCTTCAAGATACCTGGAGTGTCGGAATATACAATCTGAAAATCTTCGCCATTGACGATACCCATAATGCGGTGACGAGTGGTCTGCGCCTTTGATGTTATGATTGACAGGCGTTCGCCCACCAGAGCATTCATTAGTGTTGATTTACCCACGTTGGGGTTGCCGATGATATTTACAAATCCTGATTTGTGCATTTTTTTATTTTTTTTTATCGCACAAAGATAGCATTTTATTGTATTTTTTCCTAAATTTGTGAAGATTAAACCCTTAAAAACGATTGCCTATGACTAATTAGCGTATTATTTACGCGCATTTTAACATATTGAAAAAAGCGTTAGCTTTGCTACTTGCATTCTGAAACTTAGGAACTTTCAAATGTGGCAAGAGAAGTGAAGTTGATGCTCACGCGTATGCGTGGGCTTCACTTTTGTATTTGTGCCACACGGTTTCCTAAGACCTCAGAATGCAGATACAAGGTTTGGTCCGCGCTTTTTTTATGTGCGTATGTGAATCTCGGGCCTAATTAAATGTATAATAATTTAAAATATTACGTTACGTATGTTAGATGATTTTATAAACTTTCTTCGTGTGTTATTGACAAGACCTGATGGGCAACACTCCCTTGGTATCGATATTTCTGAAGGCTCATTTTGGTGTGTTGTTGTTGTGATTATTATAATAATATTGATAATACAGTCCTCGACCGAGGATAAAAATAAATAGTATTAACTTGTTGTGATATAATGAATAGTATATGTGAATAATGATGAGAATCTCGTTTGATTGATGGCCAATTATAAATCAGTTGTTGGAATTTAATATTTTGAATTATGAGTAAAAAAGAAATTTTTGGAGTAAGTGTTGATCGTTTGATTTTGGGTGCAATAGTTGTGGTAGGCTATATCGGATATTTAGCTTATGAGAATTCACCCAAACTAGAATATACATCTATCGAACAAAACAATATAAAAAACGAAAAGATAATACCAGACCCAGAACCAATACCAGACCCAGACCCAGAACCAATACCAATACCAATACCAGACCCAGAACCAATACCAGACCCAGACCCAGACCCAGACCCAGAACCAAAAGGAAGATGGGTTAAAAAGCCATGTGATTTTTGTGGAGAGACAGGTAAAAATCCAGGTAAAACATATTCTCCCTATTATGGTGGCGATAGAAATAAGGTCAGGTGCCGTGAATGCGGAGATCTTGATTACCCGCATTATCATGAGAACTGTCCTTCTTGTCTCGGCAAGGGATATAATGAATATTATGAAAGGAATTAGTGGAATATGTAAAAATATTCGTTGTATTCATCTGTAATGTGATTTAAATTTATGAAGAAATTTTTAATCTGTTTTGTGGTTGCAGCGTGTTTTTGCGGTGCATTTGTCTCTTGTACTAAAACAACAGTGAGTATTGAAATTAATGGTACAGATGCAGATTATGTGGTGACTAATAGGACAACGGGAGAGTCGTTGGCAAATCAGGGAATTTACATAAATATTGGGCCTAATGCAGGCGAAGTCTTAGAAGTGAGAAATGGAGATGAGTTAGAGTTGGTTTATACTCCCGAGTCTAAGTATAAAAAATATTCGTGGAGTGTAGATTTCAAACTTTTTAACGACGTGGTTACAACCGTCGCAAAGTCTCCGTATAAACACACTTTTACGGTGGGGCATATACAATCAGGCACTTACTATATTGAGTGTAGCGCATCAATCAATGATAAAGATGTTGAATCAAATGGTACTATTACAGGTTCTGTTAAAGTTAAGGTTGTAGAATAGTCTCTATTTAGTTGTTTGATTGCTTCGGAATCGCTAATATTGGGGATATCCGAAGCAATTTTTATTGAACGAAACTTTAATTAAGAAAATATGAAGAAGATTTATTTCGTTGCTGTGTTAGTTTTGTCAACACTCTGCGCTGGATGTGGAGCAAAAAGCACCGTAGAAAATGTTGTTGAGCAGGAGGTGATAGAAGAACAACCCGAGGTTGTGGTAGTTGGGCAGGAAGAAGTTGATGATGGAATTGCTGATATTCCCCTAAATGAGCGTCCTAATAATCATAATTCATTTAAAATAGAGACATTTACAATCGGTGATTATATATTCATTTATAAGTCTTCCTATATGATGTTTGGCAATGATGCTATCACTGTGCTTGATAAACATGGTAAATTAATAGCATTAGCAGCAAACTGTCAGCAGGAAAATAGTTACGATGATTTTATAAGATTCCTATACGATGAGGGTGGAAATCATATTGGTTTTGCTCAAATTAATGATGAAGTTGTCTATCCTGAGAATCTTGAAGTTTTTAATAAACCATATGAAGGGTGCGATCGCTTCGATAATTTATATTACGATGTATGTGTGAGAGAGCCTGATGATGCTGGATTGATAAGATATATGTTTCGATATGAAGATTCTGGTGGAATGACATCAATTTGTGACCCGATATATGGTATTGGATTGCACGCTCCAAAAGGTGCTCACATTCGATGGCGTATTGAGGAGGGTGCGAGTTTTTGGGAATCAGATTTACGAGGGGGAAAGTATTATCTAATGTTCTATATAATGCCTATCGACTCAAACTTCTCGGGGAATAGTCTGTGTTATGATGTATATGAAGGTTATGAGCCTTATGATTATGTTGGCGATGATGGACAATATTAATACCCCCCCCAATAAAATAATGCTATTTGAAAAATAATAAAATATCCCTGCCTAAAAATAGGCAGGGGTGAAATTAAAAAAAGGTTGATAATCACCTTATTATTAT
>JAFPAD010000024.1 GCA_017424405.1 Alistipes sp. | reverse complement strand
GATCTTAGCACCACGCGCACGCATCGCTGTAAACGCCTCGTGACCCGGAGTATCGAGGAAGGTAATCTTCTGACCGTGGTAGTTCACCGAGTAAGCACCGATGTGCTGGGTGATACCTCCAGCCTCGCCCTCGATGACGTTGGTCTTACGGATATTATCCAACAAAGAAGTCTTACCGTGGTCAACGTGACCCATTACCGTAACGATAGGTGGACGTGGGAGCATATCCTCCTCCTTATCTACATCTTCGTCGATAGCCTCAGCAACCTCCACTGTAACGAACTCTGTCTTGAAGCCGAACTCCTCGGCAACCACCACCAATGCCTCGGCATCGAGACGCTGGTTGATAGATACCATAAGACCCAAGTTCATACAAGCCGAGATAACCTCCATAGGCGACACGTTCATCATGGTAGCGAGCTCACTCACGGTAACGAACTCTGTTACCTTGAGCACAGAACGCTCCATCTGCTCGCGCTCCATCTCCTCTGACATCTTCTCGCGAATCTCGTCACGCTTCTCCTTACGATACTTTGCACCCTTATTCTTAGCACCCTTTGCAGTCAAACGAGCCAAAGTATCCTTAATCTGCTTTGATACCTCCTCATCGCTTACCTCAGGACGAACAACAGGCTTTGGCTGATGCTTCTCCTTCTTCTTATTGCGACGACCCTCGCCCGGCTTAGGCTGATTTTGTTGATTCTGCTGATTCTGATTTGGCTGACCCTGAGCTGGCTTATTCTTCTTATCCTTCTTGCCACCCTCCTTGCCTTGCTTGCTTACGTCAATCTTCTCCTTATCCAAACGCTTGCGCTTATGCTTACCTCCGGGAACCATACCCGACACGTCCATCGTACCAAGAATCTGAGGACCTGCAAGATGCGTCTGGTTTACTCGGAATACACCATCTTTCTGAGGTTCCTCTGCCTTAGGCTGTGGCTTAACCTCAGCAGCAGGCTGCGCCTTTGGTGCTGGCTCTGCAACAACCTCCTTCTTTTTAGGTTCTAAGTCAATCTTACCCAAAATCTTAGGCTGCTGAATCTCATCTTTCACATTAATTACATGACTCTTAATCACCAACTCCTCGTCGTTCTGCTCATCATCTCTCTTCTGAGCATTAAGTGTCACTGTAGTTTGCTTCTTGTTGGAGATGCGCTCACGTACGCTATCTCGCTCATTACCAGTGATGCTGCGATTAGAGCCAAACTCCTTCTCAAGCATACCATAGACATCAGCACTTACCGGTGAATTTGGTGATAAGTCTGCGCCTATGCCCTTCTTGAGCAAAAAGTCTGTGATGGTACTCAAACCCACCTTAAACTCCTTTGCCACCTGTATGAGCCTTATCTTTTTGTTATCTGTCATAATCTTAAATCCTCTCTTTGGCTAAACATTAAACTACTCCTCATCAAACTCTGCCTTCAAGACCTCAACAACCTTCTCAGCTTGTTCAATCTCAAGGTCGGCACGTGATGCAATCTCCTCAACAGGAAGCTCAAGAACACTCTTCGCAGTGTCGCAGCCTGCTGCCTTCAAAGCCTCGATAATCCATGGCTCGATCTCGTCAGCAAACTCTGCAAGAGCAACATCTTCCTCCTCAATCTCACGATATACATCAATATCGTAACCTGTAAGCATCTTTGACAAACGGATATTCAAACCACCCTTACCGATAGCAAGTGATACCTGATCTGGCTTCAAATATACAGAAGCTGTCTTGCGCTCCTCGTCGATGTTGATAGAAGAGATCTTCGCTGGATTCAACGAACGCTGAATCATGAGCTGAGGGTTTGATGTGTAGTTCACAACGTCGATATTCTCGTTGCGCAACTCCTTAACGATAGTGTAGATACGAGAGCCCTTAACACCCACGCATGCTCCAACTGGGTCGATGCGATCGTCGTAAGACTCAACGGCAACCTTAGCACGCTCACCCGGAATACGAGCAATAGTCTTGATAGTGATAAGACCATCGTAAATCTCTGGCACCTCCTGCTCGAACAAACGCTCCAAGAACTGGTTCGCAGTACGAGAAAGAATAATACGTGGCTGGTTGTTGTTCATCTCAACGCTCTTAACGATAGCCTTGATAGTATCGCCCTTGCGATAGAAGTCGTTTGGTATCTGCTCGCTCTTTGGGAGAATCAACTCATTCTCCTCCTCGTCCAAAAGCAACACCTCGCGCTTCCATACCTGATAAACATCAGCCGAGATAATCTCACCCACCTTCTCAGAGTACTTCTCGTAGATGTTAGCCTTCTCTAAATCCAAAAGGCGTGAAGCCAAGTTCTGACGCAACGACAACACAGCACGACGACCAAACTGATTCATCTTAATCTGGTCTGAGTACTCGTCACCTACCTCGTAAGTTGCATCGATAGCCTTAACCTCTGATACTGAAATCTGCATGTTAGGATTCTCAACCTCGCCATCTGCAACCACCTCACGGTTACGCCAAATCTCCAAGTCGCCCTTCTCAGGATTGATGATGACATCAAAATTCTCGTCACTCTCGAACTGCTTCTGCAATGCGTGACGCAAAACATCTTCCAAGACACCAATCATTGTAGCCTTGTCGATGTTCTTCTGATCCTTAAACTCAGCAAAATTGCTGATAAGATTAAAATTCTCCATTGTGTGTTTTATTTATTTTGTTTTTGTTTTCTTCTCAATTTGACTCAATCGTCGGCAAACTCATTTTAAGTGCGACACTCTTGTGCCAAAACCCTCACCGCCGAAGAGGCTACTATTTGAAGTCGAGATACTCTTTGGTGTACTTAATCTCCTCGAAGCTGTATGTGCGTTCAACATTCACAAGCACCTTACGCTTCTTACCCTCGACCGTCTGCTTCTCCTCATACGAGATTGTGATACCCTCATCGGTAACGGCGTCCAACTTAGCCAAAATCTTCACTCCGCTAAAGAGCAACACCTCTACCGAAGAGCCAATCAATTTACGATACTGGCGTATGTTCACAAGCTCGGTGCCGATACCTGCCGAGGCTACGGTGAGTGAGAAATCCTCTACCTCACGGTCAAACTCAGCCTCAATCTTACGGCTCAAATCAACGCAACTATCTATCGACACGTGGGTATCACTATCGATGAGCAACTCAACCTCATTCATTGGCGAGCACTTACAGCTAACTGCAAACATATCTGTGCCAGATAGTTCTCTATCGGCAATGGCTAATATTTTTTCGCAATCTATCATATTTGATGTTATAATGTTTCGAGTCAAGATACGAAATAAGGGGACTCACTCGTCCCCTTACCTCTCATTCACGTTGCAAAAATAGTGAAAATTTGCTATATTACAAATATTTACGGCGTTTTTTTGAGAAAATAACCAAATTTCGCCCCATATATTACTACTCCTTAAACTCTGCCACACGAAGATTTTTGACTGTCGCCTTTTCGCAGTTGAATGAGAGTTTTCCAACCCTAAGATTTGGGCGGTAACTAATCATTGTATTGCTGCCATCAATCTCCACATCGAGCAGCGTTCCGCAGAGTTTCTCATCGCCATTGACCACCACCCTCACGCTGACGCTTTTGTCATTGAGCCAAGGGGTTGTGATGGCATAATTTCTAACACCCGACACATCGCCACCCTCGCGTAATGTGCGCTCATCGCGAGCAAAACTATCAGCCACACCATCAGAGAATTGCGCTCTTTTTCTATCAAGCTGCAACTGCCATTCACAAGCATTGTCATATCCATTCTCGGAGTGGAACACTACACCTACCCTACCCTGATGAAGGCTCTGCAACTCGACATCAAAGGAAAGGATATACTTTTTATTCACAATATCAAATGTTGCACTCTTCGCAACCTCTCCACACGTCATAAAAGGCTTATCAGTAGCAGGGACAATCTCCTCCAGCCACTTTGTACCGATTTGACCATCGGCATGTTGCACAAGCTCGTGAATAACCAAAGGTCCACCCCAATTCTGGGTCTTAACCCAACCTGCCATAAGACGACGGGAATCAGCTATTTCACTTATCGCAGGCACCGACAGTCCGTTATAGAAATCCCTACCTTCCGAGGTCATACTCCACCAGCGGTCATCACCCTCGCCCACGCGACGACACCACAAATCACGGAAGCCGCCGATGATATACTCATAATCGCCCCACTCAAAGAAGAAGGTGCAATCTCCACCCAACAGGAAATCAGGGTTCTTGCAACGCCAGCCGCTATCAAGAGACTCTGCCGACCAACTACCGCGAGAGCCATAGTTTGCCAACATACGCAGCTCGCCCTCCGAAGTAGTATAGATACTGGGGTTTTCGCAAGGGTGAAAGAGCCTATAACTCTTCTTGAAATTGGTTACGCCATCATCGCTCACCGAGTAGGTTGAGCCCGCAGGAACAAAATCTCCAATCGCACGATAATCAACTACTTGCGACACGCCATTTTGCTCCAGATATTGCCACATTGCGGGGAGAGTAGTCTTCTCGCGGGGATAAATGCGAGTGGTATGCAGACCATAGCTCAAGTAGAGTTTATCATTATAGACAAACGGTGTTCCCGTACCGAACGACTCCCACTGCTCCTCGATAGGAGTCGCAGCAGGGTGCTCTATCCAATGTTTGAAATCAGAGGTTGAGATATGCTCAAAATAGTGACCTCCACGACCCAGCTTGCTGGCGTGACCACGACGATCGAAGAGATAGAAGATGTGGTAACGACCCTTGTGATAAATAGTCGCAACATCGCCCACCCAAGCGTTGTGATATGGCGGAGTCCAATATTGGATATTTCGTTGTTGTAATGGTTCGCCAACCTGTTTCTTATCAAGAGCAGGAGCAAAGAATTCTACATCAGCCACGACATCACCCTTTCGCCACTGCTGGCTTCCAGCAAACGACGGATAGCCTATTGCGAAATCGTTATCATAGAGTTTGCCATCAACAAACAGCGAGAACTCCACACCCGTAAAGTGCAGTACAATCTCGTGCTCGGCAAATGGTTCCGTGAGTAACGAGAGAGGAACACCCACCGTCAAGTGGTTTACCACACTCTGCGAGAATGGCGACTGCAACGCCAACGCAGCCTCAAGCACCCACAAAGAGCCATCTGAAAGCGGATAGGGTTTATAGTTTTGAGCGCGATTATAATCAGAACCAACTCGCTTGACTTCAACACTCAGTACATCGGCAATTTCAAATAAGGAGTATTGCTCCGACGACTTATCCAGCGTAGCATCGAAACGAACGGTGAAGCCTTGCTTTGCATCTACCTCAACATTCTGCTCGGCAGCAGGAACATCAAGCCTCACAACAGGCTGCCCCGCCACCTCAAACTCCCACTGACGGCTCTGCAACTCAACCCACACATCCTCCTGCGCAGGTCGTTCACAGCCCGACAACAAAAAGGCTACAACCAAAAATAAAATAACTCTCTTCATCTATCTTCATTAAATGTTTTTCTTCTACAAATATAGCGATATAAATCGTTTGTGCAATTTAATTATGAACATATAAAAAGGGGTGTCAGAAAATTGACACCCCACATCTTGAAAGTTGTAGTAAAATATTTAATTTACTCCGTCTTTGCCCTCTTCTGATAAGGTTTGATACAACCTCGCTGTGAAGAACGAACAAAATTAATCAAATAATCACGCTCTGGTGACTGAGGAAGCTCCTCCTCTGCCTTGTTGCAAGCATTGATGTAATTCAAGTCGCTCTGGAAGAGGATGCGGCATACATCATGGATAGCCATAATCTGCTCGTGAGAGAAATTACGACGTGACAAGCCAACCTTGTTGATACCCGCAAAGTGACCCTCGTTTGATACGGTAACATAAGGTGGAACATCCTTGGTTACGCCCGACATACCCTGAATCATAGCGTGATCACCGATGTGTACCCATTGGTGAACAGCTGAGTGACCTCCAATAACAACCCAATCACCAACATGAACCTCACCTGCAAGCGATACACCATTCACGATAACACAGTTGCTACCAACCACACAATCGTGACCTACGTGAGCATAAGCCATAACAAGGTTGTTTGAACCAATAATAGTTGTACCTGTTGAAGCTGTACCACGGCTGATGGTTACGCACTCGCGGATTTCGCAATTATCACCAATAACAGCTGTCGATTTCTCACCACGGAACTTCAAATCCTGTGGAGTACATGCCACTGAGGCAAATGAGTGAATCTTACAACCCTTACCAATGCGAGCACCGTCGTGAATCGTAGCCGAAGGACCAATCCAACAGCCATCACCAATCTCAACATCAGCAGCAACGTATGCAAAAGGTTCAATAGTTACATTTTCACCGATTTTTGCATCGGGGTGAACATAAGCCAAATTACTTATCATAATAGTTTATTCTGATTTTTTGTTTCTAATTATCTGTGCCATGAGCGACGCCTCACATACCAATGTGCCGCCAACAAATACCTTACCCATCATGGTAGCAATACCACGACGCATAGGCTCGGTCAAGAATACCTCCAACTGGAGCGTATCACCGGGAACAACTTTACGCTTGAAACGAACGCTGTCAATCTTGAGGAAGTAGGTCGAATACTCGCTTGGATCATCTACACTATTCAACACAAACAAGCCTCCAGCCTGAGCCATAGCCTCAACCAACAACACACCCGGCATTACAGGCTCGGTTGGGAAATGACCCGAGAAGTAAGGCTCGTTGAACGAAACATTCTTGATTGCACCAATACTGTTATTATCGATATGGAACACCTTATCAACCAATAAGAAAGGATAACGATGTGGCAACAACGACATAACCTTATTGCTATCCAACAATGGAGCCTTCGCTGGGTTATACTTGAAAGCTGGCTTCTCACCATCGCGACGAATCGAGAGCAAAAGCTGCTTCATGAATTCGGTGTTAGCATAGTGACCGGGACGTGATGCCCAAACTCGACCCTTGATACGCATACCAAGCAATGCAAAGTCACCAAGCAAATCGAGAAGCTTGTGGCGAGCCAACTCATTGCTTGCGCGCAACTGCAAGTTATTCAAATAACCGCCCGTAACACGAATATCCTCCTTGTTAAACACTCGCTTAAGGTGCTCAAGCTGCTCGTCAGAGACAGGATTCTCGACAACAACAATAGCATTATCCAAGTCACCACCCTTAATGAGGTTCATCTTAAGCAGTGGCTCCAACTCGTGCAAGAAACAGAACGTACGGCAAGGCGCGATATTCTCGGTATACTCGTTGAACATATCAAGCGTTGCATACTGATTACCCACAACCTTCGAGTTGAAGTCGATGTGAACCGACACGGTGAACTCATCGTCGGGATAGATGATAATTGCTACGCCCTTATCTGGAATTGTATAAACTTGTTTCTCGGTAACTTCGTAATATTTACGGTCAGCCTTCTGCTCAACCAATCCCACCTCTGAAATCTTAGCTACATATTCGCGAGCCGAACCGTCCATGATAGGCGTTTCAGGACCATCAATATCGACAATTGCATTATCGACACCCATAGTCCACAATGCAGAAAGAATGTGTTCGATAGTACTTACTTTTGCAGCACCCTTCTCGATTGTGGTACCGCGCGATGTATCGGTTACATACTCACACAATGCAGGAACAATAGGAGCCCCCTCTAAATCCACACGACGGAACACAATTCCGTTATTATCCGCAGCAGGATTCACAGTCATTGTAACGATGGCACCTGTATGCAGACCCTTTCCCGCAAATGATATAGGAGCTGACAGTGTTTGTTGTTTAATTTGCATAGTAGTTTAAGTTAATTGTTTTGCAAAGGTCAATCATTGAAACCCCAATAAAAAACCGTACAAAGATAGCAATATTTCGCAAAAAAAACCTATTTTTGCCCAATAATTATAGGTAGTTAGGTTTCAATATGTCAAATATAGAGCAAAATACTCATTCAAATAACACTCAAGCACGTGTACCTCAGGCAAATGGGGCACCTCAAAGACCTAAACCTCGCAAGCCCAAAATGCGTCTTCCTTTCGACAACAAGAAGCAAGATGCAGGCGAATGGGCATACGACCACCGTTTAGGTTTGAGCGTAATGGTGATAGTTTATTTGATACTTGGAATAGTCTTTTTCTCGTCAAAAATCATCATCGGCTCACGACCACACACACAAGGTATTTACGTTGATTTGCAGACTCTCGAAGAGTTGGAGAAGGAGAAGGAGCGTTTGCAGCGAGAGATTGAACTCAAACGCCAGCAAGACATCGAGTGGTCGAAAATTCGCAATCTGCAATCCAATGACGCAGTGTTGAACGAGGAACTAAAAGATGACCGCAACTCAAACACGGCAGCACTAAACGAAGCCATAAAGAGTGTAGCAGAAGGCATGAAGGCTAACCGTGCGGCGTATGAAGCTGGTGTTGCCGAGGCAGAATCCATACTCAACGACCGTCCTCAGAGTGAGCAGACAAATCAAAAGAAGGGCGAAGACTCGAAGTACAAGGGAGGAGTGACCGTAAGATTTGAGTTCCGCAATCCTGTGCGCACCAAGCGCCATTTGGTCGTTCCTGCCTACACCAGCGATACGGGAGGTCAGGTTGAAGTGAGTGTAACGCTTAATCAAGGTGGAGAGGTTATAGCTGCACGCATCAAGTCGGGCGGCAATGACATCATGCGCGAAGAAGCTCTCAAGGCTGCACGTCAATCACTTTTCAACATCGACAATTCGGCTCCTGCACGCCACGAGGGTGTTATAATCTACACATTCCTACCACAGTAACATGATTCGCTACGCTATAGTCATAATCATCTCTCTGTTCTTTACCGGAATTGAGAAATTTAACGATTCTCAGGCAAAGAGTCAGGAGTTTGTGTCGACATGCGTAGTCGCCAAAGACACTGCAACCAAGCAATTACTACACTCGGCAACTGAATGTTGTTCACTCCTATCTACGCATGGAGCAACAACAAATATCTCTGTACGCATCGGCTCTACTCCTCAGAACATTGCCAGACACAGACAGGGGAATAATACAAAACAGGCGATACACTTATCGCCATGTCGTCATAGAGGACATGTAACTGACATTTTTAATTTCAATCAATATAGGTCGTCACTAAGGGTCGTGTACTATCTTCACACCTTGTGCCGACTTCGTATTTAGCCACACCACTCTCCTTTCCATTACCCACTCTACAAAGAGGAGGGTAATTTGGATTTATTATTCTTGTGTGTATTTTATATTTGGAGAACATGCTCTCCTATTGTATCACTAATTAGTAAAAAATATGGCTAAATACGATATGTGCGAGGCTTTATATGCCTTGCCAAACGGCATGATTGAAAAGCGCCGTAAATCAATTGTCACACCTGTGGCAATACTCATTGTAGGATTAGTATTGGGAATAATTAACTTTTTAATTGTTGGGACACAGGATACGGTCAATCTAAAATCTGCACTTGTATTATTTAGTGCATCATTTGTCATGGTAGGCGGAGCGATGCTATTCGCACGCGTGGCAGGTCATAGTTCAGCCCCATACCACAAAAAAGACCATTGTTACCTAAATCGTAACGAACTTAAGTTCAATAAAGAGCAAAAGAATTCGGTATTGGATTTGCTAAAAAAAGGAGATTTTACTACCTTGCGCAACTTTCCATCAGACGGCATATCTGCTCTTTTGGTAGTAATCTACACTTCACCTAAAAGTGGGTTTACAGTAGCTCAAGCATTTGAATACATTGACTTGGAATTGCACCCAATAAGTGAACTAAAGATTATTGAATAGACTAAAGCTGCGGCAAGACATGCTGCTTAATGATAAAATAAGTTATGAATCTTACCGAAAATATTTTATTGGTTTGGGCTCTCTTGCTATTTGTTGCGGTGGCAGCAGGTAAGTTGGCCTATAAGTTTGGAGCTCCCGCTCTGTTGTTGTTCTTGAGTGTGGGAATGTTCTTTGGTTGGCATTTCATCTCGTTCAACTCGTTTGAGCTGACACAGTTCTTGGGTATGCTGGCGTTGTGTATCATTCTCTTCTCGGGTGGTATGGACACCAAATTTTCAGAGATACGCCCCGTGCTTGCACCCGGAATTACTCTTGCAACGCTGGGTGTCGCCATGACAGCATGTTTGGTAGGAGGATTCATCTACTTCTTCTCATCATGGGTGGGATTGGCTCTAAGTTTCCCCGTAGCATTGCTCCTTGCCGCAACGATGTCTTCGACCGATTCGGCGTCGGTATTCTCAATCCTAAGAAGTAAAAAGCAGGGGTTGAGTCAAAACCTGCGTCCATTGCTTGAGCTTGAGAGTGGTAGTAACGACCCTATGGCATACATGCTCACCATCGTTTTGGTTGCTGCGGTATCAGCGTCGGGTGAGCAGACTTCTGTATGGATAAGCATCGTTCGATTTATAGTACAGATGTTGGTGGGTTGCGGTTTGGGTTACGGCATTGGTCGCATGGCTGTATTTGCCATAAATCGCATTAACATCAAAAACAACGCTTCGCTATATTCGGTGCTGCTTTTGGCATTCGTATTTTTCTCGTTCTCATTCACCAACCTGCTGTGGGGTAACGGCTATTTGGCTGTATATATCACAGGCTTGGTAGTGGGTAACAACAAGATCGCACACAAAAGCAACCTCTCAACATTCTTCGACGGATTCACATGGTTGGCACAGATTGTCCTGTTCCTCACCATCGGTTTATTGGTAAATCTCGACGAATTATTGCAGCCCGAGATTTTGTTATTGAGCTGTGCGGTGGGTATCTTCTTGATTGTAATAGCTCGACCTCTGACGGTCTTCACATGCTTGGCTCCATTTAGAAAATTCACAACCAAAGCTCGCATGTATATCTCATGGGTAGGTCTGCGTGGAGCGGTGCCAATCATCTTTGCCACATATCCTATCGTAGAAGGTATTGACGATGGCAGCTTGATTTTCAATGTAGTATTTATGGGCACACTCTTCTCGCTACTCATTCAGGGCACAACCGTAAGTGCTATGGCACATTGGTTGGGATTAGCCTACGAGGAGAAAGAGCCTTTATTCAAGGTTGGCATTCCCGATTCGATTAAGAGTAATTTCTCGGAGATTGGCGTCACAGAAGCCATGTTAGCAAAGGGACGCACGCTGCGCGACATAGATATTGCCGACAACACACTCGTTGTTATGATTTCGCGCAACGCCGAGTACTTCGTACCACGAGGCAACACCGAGCTACAAGTAGGCGACCACCTATTAGTGGTTTCCGACCGTAGCGACGAGGAGCTACAACAGATGTATGCCGACTTAGGCATCGAAGATGTTATGAACCTAAGATAGCAAAAAACGTCACCCCGAACTTTCAAGATGGAAGTTCGGGGCTTTTATAAATGATTAGGTTAGGAAGGGTTGCTACTCCTGTAAATCCTTGATATGAGCGAGAATATAGTCAGCCATACGCACCACCTTGAAGTGCATCTTCAAGCCGAAAAATGCTCCTATAACACCACCTACCGCTGCAGCCACAATGAATGTGTGTCGCACCACTGGATCGGGGAATATGTCACATATTTCAAGATAGCTGAAATAGAGCCAGACAAAGAGCTGAGGCACCGTTACGAAATGCCATAATCCATACAGCCTACGCAGGCGTGCCACACGCTTACCCACATCTACCATATTTTCTCGCGAGATGTCGGTATTACGCAGACCGTAGTGAATATACATCGTTCCTCCGGCACATAGCAACAAGAAGATAATTGTTCCAATCACAAACCCAACCGAGAAGCCCATCATCGAGAACGCACAAGGTGTATATAGCATGGCAAAAATTGCACAGATGAGGTATATTACGCCCATTCGGTTAATCTTCTTCACGCCATCTTTCACTGCCGAGAGAATGAGTTTCTCGCTTATAATCTGCTGCGATTCGAGCTTGCTGCGCAGGGCGGCTATCTGCTCACGCATCTGCTGCAACTCTTCATGATCATTTATATTATATTCCGTATTCATAGCTATTTCATCTGTTTTAGTTGCTCCTTGATTCTAAAAAGTCTTATCGACACATTCTTGGTCGAGATGCCGACGATGGCACCAATCTCCTCGTAACTCATATTCTCCAACCACAACATGATGATGGCGCGATCGAAAGGTCCGAGTTTATTAATTCTATCATGCAGCATCTTAATCTGCTTGGTGTCTTGGTCGGAATCTTTATAGAGGTCGATATTTACCTCGAGTGGTACCGTATCGCCACGGCGACGCTTCTTGCGGTCCACCGAAATACAGGTATTCAAGCTCACACGCCATATCCATGTGCGCAGATTACTACGCCCCTCGAACGACGACATACTCTTCCACAGATTTATCAAACACTCCTGATATAAATCCTGCACCTGCTCACTATCTTTCGAGAACATGTAACAGACCATGTAGATGGTCTCCTTATGCTCCTTCACGATGCGGGAAAATTCATGTTCCAGATTATCCATTTTAGCTAATATTTACCCTCCCTGATGAGGTTTCTTCACTTTATTAGTCGCTATTTTCTTTATAAAACTACAAAATTTCTGATAAAAAATTAACTTTGTGGCAATAATTATTGTTTTTCGATGCTACATTGTTTCACCATCGACATAGAAGGCATAGAGCTGCCCAAGCAGTTCACCTACCCTTTTCACTACACCCCACACCCGCTATGCAAGGCTGCGGCAAGTGAGGTGCAGGAGTATCTTTGTTCGCGCACCGAGTGGCACGAGGAGTTGCTCGAGGGAAAGATGTTTGGTGTGTTGGTGGTAAGGGATTGTTTCGACGAATTAGGTTTCTTGGCAGCATTTTCAGGCAATTTGGCAGGGAGCAACTCCCACGAGTATTTTGTTCCTGCGGTTTACGACATGCTGCGTCCCGACGACTTTTTCAAGCGTGAGGAGGCTGAGATTTCGGCTATAAACCGCAAGATTGCCGAGTTAAAGAGCAGCGAGGATATGCACTGCGCAGAGGAGTTTCTGGCTAAAGAAAAGAGCTATTGCGACAACGCGCTGAAAGAGATAAAGGCTCGTCTTGCCGAGGGCAAAGCAGAACGCAACAAATTGCGAGCAAATGGCACCTACGATGAACAAGAGCTAATTCTCGCATCGCAACGTGAGAATGCCGAGGCGCAACGACAGAAGCGTGCCATCAAAGAGCGCATGGAAATAGCTACAACACGCCTCGCTGTCCTACAAGCGAAAATAGACGACTTAAAACAAGAGCGACAGCAGCGTTCGGCTGAGTTACAGATGAGGTTATTCGAGCAATTCCGCATGCTCAACGCCATGGGCGAGGAGCACGACCTATGCGACATCTTCGCACCCACGGCTCAACAGATACCACCCGCAGGAGCTGGCGAGTGTGCAGCCCCTAAGTTATTGCAATATGCTTATAAAAACGGATTGCAGCCACTTTGTATGGCGGAATTTTGGTGGGGCAACTCACCCAAAGGCGAGGTGCGTCAGCACGGCACATTCTACCCCGCTTGCAATGGTAAATGTAAGCCCATATTGGGTCACATGCTCAAGGGTTTGGACGTGGAGCCTAACCCCTTGATGGGGATTACTCCTCCTGAGCCTAAAATCTTATGGGAGGACAACCACCTTGTAGCTATTGACAAGCCTTCGGGCATGCTTTCGGTGAGAGGTAAGTCAGGCGTACGTTCGGCTGAGGAGTGGGCGCAGGAGCGATACCCCGAAGCGATGATTGTCCACCGTCTCGACCAATCGACATCGGGCATACTTGTAATAGCAAAGCACAAAGAGGCTCACGAAGCACTGCAAAAGCAATTCATATCACGAAGTGTAAAGAAGAGTTATGTGGCTCTGCTTGAAGGCGAAATCACTCACGCCGAGGGCGAGATACGTCTGCCACTAAAGCTCGATTACGAACACCGTCCTCGCCAGATGGTTGCCGACGATGGTCGCGCAGCACATACTATATATAAGGTTGAGGGCATTGCAGATGGACGCACACGCATACGCTTCTACCCCATCACAGGTCGCACGCATCAGTTGCGAGTTCACTCGGCACATGCCGACGGTCTTGGCACGCCCATCGTTGGCGACGACATCTACGGCACCAGCGCCGAGCGTCTGATGCTCCACGCCGAGACAATCGAATTCACCCACCCCACAACGGGCGAAATCATCTCTCTTATAAGCAAGGCGGAATTTTAGGCAAATTCTGCTTTTTTTTAGAAAAGATTGCCACGTCGGTCGTTGCCCTCCTCGCAATGACGCGCACACTGCATATTGCATTTTTATGTCGATTTTTACCCCTTCCCACTAAAATTTTAGTATTTCTTTGATTTATAACTAAATTATACGTACATTTGTTAACTAATATATTAGAACAACAAAATCACAATCAACTAAAACAATTAAATCATGAAACGAAACCTATTATTATTGATTTTGGGTGTAGCAATGCTCGTTACATCGTGCGCACCAAAGGTGAAGGTGGTGGAAAATCCTATGATTGGAATCGCAAACACCGAAATTATCGACATCACACGCGTGGAGATTACCGACTCGGCAACGTATGTGAATGTGGAGGCATATTTCCGTCCAAAGTATTGGATTAAGTTTGTGAGTGGAACATACTTGCAAGTAGATGGCAAGCAGTATGTAATCACCGCAGCCGAGGGCTGCGAACTTGACAAGGAGTTTTGGATGCCCGAATCGGGTCGCGCCTCGTTCCGCTTCACATTTCCACCAATCCCCAAACGAGCAAAGTCGATGGACTTTATCGAGGGCGAGGAAGAGGGTGCTTTCCAGCTATACGACATTGACCTGACGGGAAAACACTCTTACGAGGATTATTACAAACCCCACCCCGACATTCCGAAGGAGCTGATAGGATTAGAGGAGTGTACCAAGATGCCTGACCCCGTGCACGACATTGGCAAGACAAAGGTGAGGATTAAGGTCTTGGATTTCAAGAAGGGCTTGTGCAACAACATCACACTCTACAACAACACCTCATACGGACGACAAAAATCTCTCGTGGGTAAATTCGACCACGAGACGGGAACTGTGGAGTTTGAGTTTATGCAATATGGAACATCTGAGATGTTTTTCTTTATTGACAATCGTCAAATAACCTCTTCACGCATATTTATCACCCCAAACGAGGAGGTTGATGTGTATATTGATTTACGAGCAGCAGGCAGGGGAATTGTAGACCGTCGTAAAGAGACCGATTACAAATATAACCCATATAGAGATATGCGAGTTGATTACTATATCAAGAGCCGATACCTTGAGTTCAATAACTCGATCAGCGACGTACAGACACGCATGAATGATGAGTTACCACCCCGACTCAATCAATTTAGCGGAACGTTTGCCGAGGCGGATTGGAGTGCCGAAGAGTATCAGAAATATGCAACAGAAAAGTACTACGCTACACTCAAGGAGATCGAGAATCACCCAAAGTTACTCCCCATAGATAAAGAGTTCCTAAAGATTGGCCTTGACTATGACTTTTTAAATGCCATCGTATTCCACAAACCAATTCTCGATTTAGCAAATCAACTCAAAAAGGTTAAACCCGAGAATCTTGCCAAGCTAAGCAAGGAGCAGATGAAGGAGATGGGGCAAGTGATTAAGTACACCCCAGCACACGAATTACTATTATTTGATGCGGTATACACGCCCGAACAATATATAGAGGTTCCCGAAGGCAGCTTGATGAGCAAAGCCGGTGAGTTGCAGGTTTTATTCGACTACGCATCGGAGAATATTATGGACGAAGATGACACTCATTGGAAACGTATAGAGGATACCAAACATGAATTTATCATCAAGGCGTGTAAGACTGCTCAAGAGGAGTTGAGAGCAAAACTCGCCGAGGCTGAAAACAGAGCGAAAATAGAGAAGACTCCCGACAACGAGGAGAAACTCTTTGACGACATCATCGCTCCACACAAGGGCAAGGTTGTAGTGGTAGATTTCTGGAACACCTGGTGTGGTCCTTGCCGTGAAGCTCACAAAGCGATTGCCAGACTTAAAGAGGTTGCACTGAAGGATAAGGATATTGTGTGGATTTATATTGCAAACGACAGTTCTCCCGAAGCAATATACAAAACCAAAATTGCCGACATTAAGGGTTTACACTACCGCCTAACGTACCGTGAGTGGGATGTATTGCAATCCAAATTTGGATTTAGCGGCATACCATCTTACGTTGTCGTTGACAAGCAAGGAAAATACTCCCTGCGCAACGACTTGCGAGATACCAACAAGATGGGGCGTGAATTGCTGAAGATGACTGCCGAGTAGTAATTATAATAAAAAAGCGAGAGCATCAACTCTCGCTTTTTCTTGATTGGATTTACGTTCTACTCCTCCTCTGGCGAAAGAATCTCACTCGAAAGCAAGGCTGAATTTTAGGTAGGCTCTGTTTTTAAAATCGGAAAGATATTGCCACGTTGGGCGTTGCCCTTCTCGCAATGACACACCTTGCATATTGCATTTTATGTTGGTTTTACCCCCACCTAACTAATTTATTAGTATTTGCTTGGATTTATAAATTTAATTATCTACATTTGTAAACTAATTAATTAGTAACACACCTCTACAAAACATAACACTAAACTATAAACCATCTAACTATGAAACATTTATCTCTATTATTCATGGCGGCGGCGATGCTGATAGTATCGTGTACGCCAGAGGTGAAAATCATCGAGAATCCGATGATTCAGGCATCAAACACCGAGACGTTAGACATCACACGTGTCGAAATTACCGACTCGGCAACTTATGTAAATGTGGAGGCTTACTTCCACCCGCATTATTGGATTAGATTTGTTAAGGAGACCTATTTGCAGGTGGATGGCAAGAAGTATGTCATCACCGCAGCCGAAGGGTGCGAACTCGACAAGGAGTTTTGGATGCCCGACTCGGGACGTGCCTCATTCCGCTTTACATTCCCTCCCATATCGAAACGGGCGAAGACGATGGATTTCATCGAGGGCGACTGCCCCGATTGCTTTAAGCTCTATGGCATCGACCTTACAGGCGAACTCACCTTTGAGGATATGCAGAAACCTCACCCCGACATTCCAAAGGAGTTGCTTTCGATAAACGAGCAGGCTACAATGCCAAAGCCAATCTACGATGTTGATACAACCACCATCACGATACATCTACTAAATTATCAGAAAGGCATCGCCGACGAATTGATGTTAATAAACAACGCTATTTATGGCGACCAGGAACAACTATTCGCAAAAGTTGATACCGAGAGTGGCACAGCCAAATTTGAGTTCATGCAATATGGTACATCTAAAGGTTGGGTGATCTCTACTTCTACTAATCGCGTATTGGCAGAGTTACTCATTGCCCCAGGCGATAACATTGAGATATATTACGACCTAAACAACACCGGTAAAAAACTCGTAGCACGTCGCGAGGGTAAAAAACACACTGCCAAGGCTTACGTAAAGAGCAATTTGTTCCAGGACTACATCGCAATGTACTCTTCAGCTTCAGACCGAGTACAACCATTTGGCGAGCAGCTTAGTGAGATTGACTTAAACACTCATGACAGGGAATTTGCCGACTACAGATGGAGTGCCGACGAATATGCGAAGAATGTTAAGGCAAAATATCTTACAGCAATAGAGAAGCTGAACGCCATCGAAGGTATGTTGCCCTTCGACAAGAAATGGTTTAAGAATGGGATTGATTTGGAATATTTCGAAGCAGTGCTTCACTCACAATTCTTCCTTCAGCACAATTACCGCTCGGTACACGATAATTTTGACTACTCAAAGGATATTGACTACAAATTTGCCATATTGACCGACGAGCATAAGAAGGATATGTTCAGCGTGGTTGAGTGGGACGACATCTATGAACTATCGCTATTGTCATTTGTAAGCATGAGAGAGTTGGCTCACTACCTTAATGCGCCGCAGGATAATTTCGTAAGACATGCACGTGATTTCGGCAGATACTATCTCTTTGCATCAAACAATGAGCTCACCGAAAAGGAGTGGAATGAGATTGACGCTTTGAATAATGAGTTTATCACCAAGGCCTGCAAAATACGCGCTGCCGAGATTCAGGCAAAACTTGCCGAGGTGCAGGGTAAAGCGAAGGTTGAGACTATACCCGACGTAGCTAACGACAAACTCTTCGACGCAATCATAGCTCCGCACAAGGGCAAGGTTGTAGTGGTGGATTTCTGGAACACATGGTGTGGTCCTTGCCGTGAAGCTCACAAAGCGATTGCCCGACTCAAAGAGGGTGTGCTAAAGGATAAGGATATTGTGTGGATTTACATAGCCAACGAATCGTCGCCTGAAGTGACATACAAAACAACGATTGCCAACATCAAGGGGTTGCACTATCGCTTAAATGGCGAGCAGTGGATTGCAATCACAACCGACAAATTCGACATTGACGGCATACCTTCATACGTCGTAGTGGATAAGGATGGCAAATACTCCCTGCGCAACGACTTACGTGATACCAACAAGATGGGGCGTGAATTGCTGAAGATGACTGCCGAGTAGTAATTATAATAAAAAAGCGAGAGCATCAACTCTCGCTTTTTTATTACTCCTCGTCCTGCTTAAAACCCTCAGGAAGTTCAGCACGAACATACACACTCACATCGTTTGCATTGTTCTTCGCTGTCCAAACCATGCGGTCATCGGTAAGGTCGGTTACAATGTAACGATTAGCCCAATCACCTTTGCCATAATCGTAGCTACCGCGAATCACGGCTCCAAGCTCAGCATCGGTCTCGATGTAGTAGCTACCTGTGATGGTGCGCAACTGCTGGCTATCCACATTCTGGTAAAGCGTAAAAGTACGGTCGGCACGTACAAAGTCGATATAGACGTAACCGCCCTCTGCAAGTTCGCCACCACTCCAGCTCGCCAAACGCCACGAGCCAGCAATGTTGTTAGGCGTAACGTCCAACGTAGGCTCCTGATATGGCTCCTCGTCGCTGCACGCCGTCATTGTAACAACTGCCATTAATGCCAAAAAGGCTCCTTTCAACAACTTTTTCATATCTTAATATTTTTATTTCTCTTCTTTTTTAATCTGCACAATAATCTCTCTTGCTCGCGGAGGCAATGCCAATCCCTTGATATAGAGTTTAAGCCACAAAGGCTTTTTGCTATCGGGCTCAGGGGCATAGGTTATAACCAAGTCACCCTCTTCGCCTGCCGCCAACACCTCAGGCTCGGTCCTCAGGCTCAAGCCTCGTGACGAAAGCAACGTATCTGCCTCAAGACGCATGGCTCGTGAACCATTATTCATGCAAGCTATGCGCTCAGTCTGGGGCTTATCACCCGAAAACACCACCGTATCACGACGCAAAAGCAACTCGCCTCGGTTGCGGGGATAATCCTTCGAGTGGTTGAGTGATGGTGTCACCACACCCTTTACCTTTAACACCGCCGTAGGTTGCGACGCTGAGAGATTGGTATATGCAAATACTCGCTGCTCGACACTGCCCGGGTGCCCCTTGGGATTATATCGAAGTTCTATCACCGAATGTCCGCCACTTGCAACCGCCTCCCTACGAGAGGTAGCCTGCAAACATGAGCAGCTGGTTTTGATTGAGGTGATGACAAGAGGTTTATCACTCTTATTACTCCACTCAACCTTAGAACTCCACACTCCGGCATCTTCGTCAACACTTCCAAACGATATGGTCGTACCACCCTTAAAGGAGATATTGTCGCCCTTCACCGTAGGAACATTGATAACACTGTCGAGCTTTTGCTGCGGAATAATCTTTATCTGCGCCATCACACCGCTCGATATCATCGAGAGCAACATCGCCAATATTAATCCGCAACGAAGCATCTTACAACCAACCATTATTGTTAGCACCCTCACGCACGGTAATGATGAAGTTATGAGTCTCACCATTCGACGCCTTCACAGAAGCCTTCGTAGAGCCATTCTTAAGACCCTTGAAGATAATCTTCGCATCTTGCTTCTGGTATGATGCTACGGTTGAATCGCTGATGGTAACCTCAAACGAGAGCTGTTCGCCATGCACGAAATAACGAGCTGGAGCTACCACCACCTGACCGTTTGTTGCCACGTACAAATTAGGGAACGTCATCTGAGTACCTGCGCCAGCAATAGCCTCAAGCAAAGCTGCAGCATTAACCTGACCAGAGCCCATCTTGCCCTTGAACTGTGACATATTCAACTGCATAGGCTGCTGAGGTCCCATATCAATAACATAACGGCTATATGTCTTTATGCCTGTCATATAAGCGTCGATAGGCACAGCCGTATTAATCAATAACTGCTGTAACTCCTCAGCCTTGAAGTGACGACGCAACTGCGTAGCATAAGAGATACCCAACGCCACAACACCCGACACATGAGGACAAGCCATCGACGTACCCTCCATGTAACCATAGCCACTCTTGCTCACATTATATGGCAACGTTGATAGGATACAACCAATCTCACCATAGCCGTGCTCATCATCTACATAGTCGAAGTAATAGTCTTGGTCACCACCAGGAGCAGAAATCGAAGTTCCAGGACCGTAGTTTGTATATACCGCTGGAGTGAAATCTGCCGCAGTAGCAGCCACCGAAACATAATCTTCAGATGCACCTGGATAACCCGCCATAGGTGCCGACTCATTACCGCCTGCGAAGACTGCGATACCACCATCAATAACACCACTTGGTGAGCCTGCATTGTGAGTAAAGTAATCCAAAGCGTCCTTCTCGAGTGGAGCACCTGCCTCCCACTCCTCCTGTGAAGCGAAGCCAGTAGCACCCCAATCGTACTCGTTAGCACGACCCGACACATAACCCCAGCTACACTGCAATACAACAGCTCCGTTGTCGGCAGCATACTTAATGGCACGTGCCACAGCGATGCTTGAAGAGCCTACGTTGCCCGAGAAAATCTGGCATACCATAATCTTCACACCGGCTGTGTTAGCATCACCACCAGCAATAGAACTAATACCGATACCGTTATTATTCTTAGCTGCGATGACACCTGCCACGTGAGAGCCGTGACCCGAGTCGTAAACATCGTTCCATGTAATCACACCCACGTTTCTTGCGAAGTTATAACCGTAGTAATCACCTACAAAGCCATTGCCGTCGTTATCGTCATGAGAACGATATACCTCGTCCTCGTTAATCCAAATATTATCCTTCAAGTCGGGGTGCTCAACAAAGACACCCTCGTCCAATACCGCAACAATAACCGACTCGTCGCCCTTAGACTTATTCCACGCATCGGCACACTGCACGTCGGCATCCTTAACCGACTTTACAACCTCGCCCTCGGTAAACATATCTCCATTATTCACCAAATTCCACTGCATCGACATCAAAGGGTCATTCATTGTGGCACGAGTAGCACGTGCTGCTGCACGCTCCAACTTCTCCTGCGACAGAGGTGTAGCCTTGCCTGTATAGGCACGCTTGATTGTACGATTGAAATCAATCTTCTGCACCTCGCCCAAGCTCTTGAACTGCTGAGCCACCAGCTCGGCGTCCATACCGCCATCAAAGCGTACGATATACCACTGGTGCAAACCACTCTTGCGAGTAACCTCCTCACGCTGCTCATCTACGGGGAACACTCTCTCGAGTTCGTAGGTGCCAACGATCTCCATAACCTCATCAACAGATGGCACGCCACTACGAGTGACCATACCGCTGCGAGTAGGCACTGCCTGAGCAATCATATCAGCCACATCAGGCGAGAATTTCACAAACAACTCCCCCTTAGCATAAGGCTGCTCCTGCTCCATCGAGCCCTGCATATCATCTTTCGAGCATGATGTCATTGCAACACACACCAAAAGAATCAAGCCATATAATAAACGTTGTTTCATCATATTGTCTATAATAATTTTATTCTTATACGTCATCACAAGCTATTACTGCCCTGCACTAATCTCTTTACGCTCTTTAGCAGTGTAAATATCATAGTAGTAATTCAAGTTAGCAGGAACATTGTCGAAGCCTGCTGAATTACCCTTCTGATCCTTACCCTCCTGATTAAATACAAGGCTATAAGGAATCCACCAGTCAAGCGCTGGATGATACAACAACCAATCAGGAATCTCTCCTGTCAAACGATTAAAGTTGATAGCAAAACGCTTTGTTTTAGGCATAACCTTCTTGATACGACGATCAACCAACATCTGTGGCAAAGTATCAGCCCTGTCGATATCCTCCTGTGTATATACAGGCACTGTGGCATCATTCTCAAAATCGGGCAACTTACCCTGCAAATAGTTCACCGACAACACCAAAGTATCAAGATCCCACAAAATCAACTCCGTAGGGAACTCTGGCTCATCAATAAAGCCTCCGATATTAGTCTTAGTGGTATTACTCAAGTCGTAAATCACATTACGCTGGTTGGCATTCATCACAAGCGAACGCAACTTAGGGAAGTTTTCCTTTGTCAAGACTGTTGGCACAGTCTGGAAATTATTTGAGCCAATATCCAAATACTCCAAATTCTTGAGGTTCTTAAGGCTGTTTGGCAATGACACCAAACCATAGCTACCAAGTGTCAAACGACGCAACTGAGTAAGTTC
This sequence comes from Alistipes sp., assembly GCA_017424405.1. Lineage (GTDB taxonomy): Bacteria > Bacteroidota > Bacteroidia > Bacteroidales > Rikenellaceae > Alistipes. Next base: position 4,028 of record JAFPAD010000024.1, on the reverse strand, counting down.
GCATATATCCTCACCCAACTCCAAACTCTTAAGGAACGTGTTAGCGTTACCAAAGAAATACAACTCATCTGCAGCTGTCAAGTAACGCACCTCAAATGGAATAGGCTCCGATGTAGAGAAGAGCAAAAACTGCGCTGACTTTACTCGACCTACATTCTCAGGAGTACAGCCCTGCATAGTCTCATCCCACAACACCACATTGTTCCACATGGTCATTGGCTGCGAAGAATCCCACTGTGACAAGACGTTCAAATTACGAGCAATAGCCAACAATGCTATGGAATCACCCGAACGAGTATCAGGAATGATAGGCTCGGCTCCAGCCTGCGCAACACTCAACACATCATTACGCGACATCTGCACACCCTGACGAGGTACAAACTTCACCTCAGCCAAACGCTCCACAGCAGCTGTATTGATATCCCAACGGAATCGCACAGTCACCTCACGTGGACGCAAACCGCGATTCAAATTCAATGTATATTTATCATGCTTGAGCCACTTGATATCTGATGGAATCTCAACATCGAACTCCACATTTGAACGAATCTTCACATCGAAATAACGCTCCTCAGTAACCTTGTAGCTATCAATATCGAATGCATTATCATCAAGTTCGATAGTGTATGGGAAACCCTCCTGCTCAATAGCCACATCCTGTGACTCCCAATTAGAGAGGCTCTGCAAACGAACAAAACCATTACGCGCCTCAGCATTCAATGCTGAATCGATTTTAAACTCACACTCGGCGCTACCTATACCATTAGCAGGAGACACCGTAATCCAAGGATTATCGGTTGAAGCAATCCATCTACCAGCGATGTTTACCTTAATCTTTTGAACACCGCCCGCAGCTCCTATCTTGATAACGTTAGACTCCAACGAGGTGCCTCCGTCTGTCTTGTCGTCACTACATGAGCAAAGAGCAAGCGACACAAATGCTATAATTAGAAATCTTTTAATATCCATAGTCACCATATTGTTTACTCTAACATTATATCACAATTCAAAATATTCTGGCTCTTGTCATAAATCAAGATATAGGCACCTACCTGCCATGCGTAGCAGATATCCGAAGCATCGAAGATGATGTTTGGATTGTCGCTAATATCAAGATAATATATCAAGGTCGAGATTGTATCATCAATCTTGCGCAAGTCATTCGAGCCCAAGTAAAGACCACGAAGACCCTTGTGATTACCAATACCCGATGGCCACTCACGCAAACAACGAGCACCATTCTCGTCACGCTGGCTACGCACCGCAAGCACAGTCAAAGATGCCGCATCCAATGGCTCATAAGGGAACTCACTGAATGAGTTAAACGACAAGTCGATACCGTATGTATATGGCAAGTTTCCAGCATGCATATCACGAGGCAACTTCTTAAGGTTGTTGTATGACAAATCCAACGACTGCATATTCACCGAATTTTTGTAATCGAAGGTTCCCGCAGGAATCTCCTCGATATTACATGCTCGCAAGATGATATAAGCAATTGTAGAATTGGTCTTCGACAAAGCTACTGGGTATTTCTTCATATTTGGGTTAAGCGCAAGAGTGAAAGTCTCGACATTAATACCCTTATATGTTCCATCTTCCTCGCCCTCGCAACCGCGAATATCGTTACCTGAGAAATCAACCGACTTCATCATGAAATTACTCTTAGCCGAGAAGATGTTAGGAATCTTGGTAAGTTTGTTATATTTCATCGAGAAGTTCTCCACATCATCATAGCCACAGAAATAACCCTCAGCGTCAACAGGTACACTCTCAATCTGGTTATTATCCAAATAGAGCTGCACAAGCGACACATTTTTACCCAGAGGATTGAGCTTTGAAATCTTGTTAAACGCTAAATCGAGCAAGCCCAACTTATGCATATTGCTGAACGACGCTGGCAACTCCTCAAGATTGTTCTGACGTGCATACAGAATCTGAACCTTGCCGCCCGAAGGACCCTTTGCCAAGCCATCGAGACCAGCGTAAATCTCCTCAGCCGACCACTGTGTATTGTTCGAGATGTTGAGCGATATAAGCTCAGGCATCTGACACACTGCCATAGGGAACTCCTTAAGATTTGGACAGTTGTAAATCTCGATATCGGTACAAGCCTCCAACTCAGCAAGTTCGGCTGGCAATGTTTCAATCTCGCTGTTAGCGATGTAGAGATACTCCAACTTCTTGAGGTTAGCAATCTCCTTTGGCAACGAACGCAAGCCATTGCACAATGTACCATGGTTTGTATCGTAGAGATTGATTGTGCGCTGCTTACCTGTCGCCATATCGAAAATCTCATTCTCCTTCATTGTCTCATAGAGCGATGTAGCTGGAATAGAGATATTGTTCTCAGCCAAAGCTCGTGCAATAGGCTCCGATGTCTGAGTAGGAGTATGGATTAGGTTAAGATACTTGCGATGGTTCTCCATGCGGTTACGGCTACGCTCCGAGAGGCTCTGATCCTTCGCTAACGATGGATCGTAATTTACAAGGTTGGTATCGTTGTGAGTACCCAAGTAGAGTTGAATCAACTCAGTGAGCTGACCCAACGCCGCAGGCATATCACCACGGAAGCCGAAGCAGCTGATGTCGATAAACGCAACACGACCATTTGAGTGAAGCTGTACGCCCGGCTGGTCGCCCCACAAATCAAGATCCTTGTTGAAGTTCCAGTTTGCACCTACGTTCCACTCCTCGCCGTCGTAGTACCAATTCTCGCCGTCGAGAGCCTTCCAAATCTCGTACAATGCATAATAGTCCTTCAAGTACTCATCGCTCTCGTTAAGAGCAATCTCCACATTAGCCTCAGTAGTCTTATTGTCAGCTACCGAGAATAACGAATCCTCAGGACGAGTGTTCGCCTCAAGCAATTTCTTGCTCTCGTCGAGAGTCTCGTAAGATGTTATCTTGTAATTACCCGCAGGCAATGACACCAATGTATCGCACTTGAGAGTTGAAGTCTGATAACCCTCCTTGTCGCTCATGTAATCCTCCTCGTCAAGATGGAGTGAGAACTTCATTGGCAACGCCTCAAACTTAACGGGATTAACCAATGCGCCTGTTGACAACACCTGCGCCACGCTAAGGTTTACATACTTAATCTCGTCGAACGTATATTCACGCACTGCAGCACGCGACTTGATAAACTTCTTTCTAAAGGTGAAACGTGCCGAACCTCGAGGCTCAACATTAACCGTCACGTCGTGAACCGACAAGCCACCTGTCTTAACCTCGAACTCACCCACATCGGCAACTGTGCTCTTGTAAATCTCCTCGTCTTGAGCATCGTAAAGCACAAATGCGTCCAAGCGATAATCACCCACCAAGAGCTTAATCTTGTCGCTACGCATACCAAACTCAGCCAACGCATTATCAGCAGCCGAGAGAGTAAGGGTCTGCGAAAGGGTTGTACCCTCAAAAGTGAGGATAACCTTGATTTTACAAGCCTCAGAGAGGTAGTCGAGCTCCTGCTTCACTGCGCGTGTTGCAGAAGACTGGGTAACCTGCTCAGGATACGAGGCTTTCTTGTAAAGTTTGAATTGTGCGTATCCGTACTCCTGCTCGCGGTTATCCACACCGTCGTTGTTGCTACATGAGCTAACAACGAAAGCGCCCACCAACATCAGCAACACTACGCATACGTTGAATTTTATACTCTTCATCTTAAATAGTTTCTAAAAACTCTTTATATTATAGTTCAAAGGGAAAACTCCCACGCTACAAAAAAACCGACACCCCGTCCCGTCGGTAAGACGGGGTATCGAAAAGGTTTTGCTATTACTCCATCACTGGAGCGCAGATACACCAAATAATTGCTGCCTGCTTGAACTCTACCATGTTATAAACCTGTAGCGAGCCCATCAATGGATATTCAGTATTTTCATCTGCCATCATACAAACCATTGTATTACCCTCACTTGGCTCCCAGAATATAAATTCGTCTGCCATAATCTGACCCTCTGGCAATATCAAAGGAATAGATGTACCAGGACTATTAAATGTTAATTTATACTGCAAAGTACCCATAT
>JAFPAD010000023.1 GCA_017424405.1 Alistipes sp. | reverse complement strand
TCGTTCGGTTTAGATGCAAATAGTATGGTTGCTGTTTGTCCAAAGCCCGCTGAAGCGTCGAGTGAGCCTGTTGAGTTGAGTTTTAAGAATGTGGCAGGTTACCTTCGTTTGTATCTTTATGGTGACGATGTTACAGTGAAGAGCATAGAATTGAAGGGTAATGATAATGAGCTTTTGTCGGGTGCGGCATCTGTTAAAATCATACCTGATGCAGCTCCTGAACTTACATGGATTGCTACGATGGGATATTCTATCCTTCTGAATTGCAAAGATGGAGTTAAGGTTGGTTCTTCAGCAGAGGAGGCTACTGCTTTTTGGCTTGTAGTGCCACCAACAGTTTTTGAACAGGGTTTCAAAGTAAAGATTTTGGCTTCAGATGGTAGAGCAATGGTTAAATCATTAGACTCTAAGTTTGAGATTTCTCGTAACACTGTTGAGACCATGGATCCGTTGAAGATAGAGTTCCCTGAGATTGATCCTAATGTGATTTTTGATGCACGATTTAATCTTGATGGAACGGTGACAGATAAGGGCTATTATAACCTTGATATCGTACGTAAGGTGGATAAGGAGGGTAATACTCCTTACATGTACACATATACGCACCCTGAATATCCTCACAACAATATCGTGAAGTTTACTCGTGCTGCATCTAATATTGGAGATCACAATAGCGGAGGTTATAAGGATAACTACTATTGTGCTGATATTAGCGGTATGGCTGAATTGCAGAGTAAATTGCAAGATGGTTTCACTTGGGAGTATATAGCTTACACACCTTCTGATGCATGGGATATTTGGGCTCAGCCTTGTGGTTCAAACACATTCTCAATTCTTCGTAAGGGAGCATACCATAATAACACATACCACATACGTTTTAATTATGGACAAATGTCGTCGTCTGTTCCGTTTACAGCAGGAACTTTCCACCACATCATGTATGTCTTTAATAAAACTACGGGAAATGTGGTGATGTATATAGACGGTGCGAAAAAGAGTGAGGTAGGGTGCGAGGCTCTCAATGAGACATCTTTCATAACTATTGGAGGTGAGCCTCTTAAGTATAATGATACCTTTACAGGCTCAATCCACCAACCTTGGAGTGGTGATATTGCTATGATGCGTATCTATGACGAGCCTATGACTGCAGCTGAGGTGTCGTTGCGATATGAATTATTGACAATTCCTGAAAAGCCTGTTATGCAGGAGGTGCCAACACCTATGTTTGATGCTAAGTTTAATGCAGATGGTACGGCAGAGAATGTTGGTAGCATGACTTCGCTCTCTATTGAAACTAAGGCAAACACTGATTTGTTGGAGGTGGTGTCAAATGCTGGTTATACTCATAATAATGTAGCTAAGTTTAAGCATGAGTTTAAGAGCGCTCCAGAGAATGGTTACTATATGATTGATTATAGCACCAATGATGAGTTTAAGTCTAAGATGACTGATGGTTACTATACATTGGAGGTGATTCTTAGTTATGACTTGGCTCTGGATACTCCAAAATGTGCAACCAACAGCCGTGCAAAAGCATTTGGCGGTGACTATGAGCGTAACTGGGCTGCCAATGCAGGATTTGATGTAATTGAAGATGATGCGAATAACAGTTGGCCAGGTTTTGGTATCTGGTACAACCAGCAGAGAGATGCATTTATTTCTGCAGCTGCTGATAGTGGCGATTCAAAGGCTCGATGCGGTAATGCCGATAGTTATTCGTGCGTACATAAAAATTATATTTCAAAGTATATCGAATCAAAGAAGTACTATCATATTGTTGCGGTGTATGACAAGTATAATCACACAAATGCAATATATGTCAATGGCTTCTTGAATAATGAGGGAAATGAAGAACATAGAGGCTTAGGTCGAACTAACTTGATTAGTGTTAGTGGTGATTTGAAACTTCCTGATGCCGCTGTAAACCAGCAGTTCTATATTGGTGGTGATGTTGAGTACTTCGGTGGCGTGCCAAAGTTGCAGAATACTTGGAATGGTGGTGTTGCTATGGCTCGTATTTATGACGAGGCTCTCAGCCCTGAGCAGATTGCAATTCGTTACGCTGAGATCGAGGCTGGCTTAAATGCATTGAATCAATAGTAGTATATTTAGTAGTTTTTACTTGGAGCTATTTCTTAGGGAATAGCTCCTTTTTTTGTATAAATCTGCTAAATAACGATGTGCAATCTTGGTTGATGTGTCAATTTTAGATTGTAAAAGTTGGAACTAATGAGAATTTTTTTCGTATATCTGTAAGTGGCATAAGTAAATTTTATTTAAGAATATTATTTGCTGTTAGATTGAAAATTTTGTAATTTTGTGGTGTTAGCAGTGTCTGTAAGATGATGCTAAGTGATAATAACCAAAAATGAGAAATAAACATGAAGAAAAACTACGAGTCACCTCAAATTGAGATTATCGAAATAGAGGTTGAGAAGGGGTATGGTAATTCCATTGAGCCTCCTGTGGGTGGGGGTAATCATGGTTGGGATTAGATGGTCCAACGAGGGAAATCGAAAACTTCAATACAGAAGCAAAGAGGTTGTCAAACTTTAGGGTTGTGATAGCCTCTTTTTATGTTATGAATAGTTGTTGCAAGCTATATTTGGGTGTAAAGGTAATTGATAACGATTTTTTAACTTTAGTGGCGGGTAAATTGTCGTTAATTTTCAGAATTTTGGATTACCTTTGCCACCGCAAAATTAGAAGATAAATAATTATTATGAAAAAGTTTAATCAAGACTCTACTTCGGCTTTGTCGCGATTTTCGCGTGATAAGCGTCAGCGCACATCTTCAGCCGAGCGAGTAGAGCGTGGTCCCCGTCCTCAGCGTGACGCCGACAACGAGGGACGCGCGGCGAGAGGTTCCCGCCGTGATGATGCAAAGCGTGCATCGTATAATCCTAATTTTTCATCTGACAATCGCTTGCGTGGTGAGGAGCGCAGAGAGAACAATCGTTTCGAGAAGCCAATGCGTGGTGAGAAACGTTTTGAAAAGCCAATGCGTTCAGAGGGTCGTTTCGAGAAGTCTGCGAAGCCTGCTTATGGCAAGAAGTTTAATTCTGATCGTACTGAGCATTCGTTTGGCGACAAGGGTAAGCGTTCGTTTGTAAAGCGTGATGAGCGTCCACAGGGTGAGCGCACATTCCAGAGAAGAGATGAGCGTCCACGTTCATACCCTAAGTATGCTGCAAAGCAGTTGGGGGAGGTGCGTTTGAATCGTTTCTTGGCGCAGTCAGGTCTTTGCTCACGTCGTGAGGCCGATGATTTCATTCAGGCGGGTTTGGTTACTGTAAATGGACAGATTGTGACTGAGCTTGGTACAAAGGTGCGTTCTACCGATGAAGTGAAGTTCAACGACGAGAAGGTTCAGGGCGAAAAGAAGGTATATTTGGTGTTGAACAAGCCAAAGGGGTATGTAACATCGTTGGAGGACCCACATGCTGATAAGACAGTTATGGAGCTTGTTAAAGATGCCTGCACAGAGAGAATCTATCCCGTAGGTCGATTGGATAAGAATTCACTTGGATTGTTGCTCTTTACAAACGATGGTGACGTGACACGTCAGCTCACACACCCTTCGCTTGAGAAGAAGAAGATATATCAGGTAACGCTCGATAAGCCTCTTACTCGTGCTGATATGGAACAACTCACTGAGGGTATCACACTCGAGGATGGCGAGATTTTCGCCGACGAGGTGGCATATGTGAGCGAGAGCAAGAAGGACGTTGGTATCGAGATTCACTCAGGTCGCAACCGTATCGTGCGTCGTATGTTTGAGTATTTGGGTTATGCTGTGCAGAAGCTCGATAGAGTATATTATGCAGGTATCACTAAGAAAAATCTCAAACGTGGTCAGTGGCGTTTCCTTACACGTGAGGAGGTTGATCGTTTGAAGAGTGGTCGATATGAATAAACAAAAAAAGAGGCAACCGCCTCTTTTTTTGTTTAATGTGTTGCCTTATACCATGCAGTTTGCTTGTAATCACTTGTATACACTATGGCTGGGGCCGACGTGTTCAGTCCAGAGTATGAGGTGATGATATAGGTGCCACTTTTGCCGTAGGCTGAGTAGAATTTGTTGAGAGTGTATCGCGTTGCAACAGTACGATCGAGCTGTGATATGAAATCACTCTTATTAGCGTTGTCGTCACACATCTTTTCTACGTAGTCGCCTAAATCAAAAAATACGTGACGAGGTTGTCCCTCGTAGAATTGTATCTCGTTAAGGTCGTAGCTTCGTGTTGCGCCTTGATTTACTTTTTTCATGGCATGTGCCAAAGCCTCGAGTTCGGCACAGTTGATGACTGAAATTGAGCCTGAATAGCCGTAGTGTTCGCTGTAAAAGGTATTGAATGCTTGGCATACACTATCTAAGTTATAGCTTGTGCCATTATTCTGTAACAAGTGGGGTAGCACGGTGTTATAAGGAAATCCAGCGCCCATAATCTCACAAACCGAGCCTACGATATATTTTGCGCTATTGCGTAAGTCGTATGCCGACTCGACATTTGCCATGAAGCAGGCATCGAATAGTATGTATTCAAACTGTACGCCTGTCTTTGCGATAGCTTGAGCTAAAGTAGATGTCTCAAAAGCGTTTTGAGGATTGGATACTTCGCCAATAAATCGAGTTTGCATATTGCCGGTTTGTTGCCAGAATGTATCTTTCTCAGATGTGCGCATTAAAGAGGCTGCCGAGCCATCGGGTGAGGCGCCCATTGGAATCCAACCCAGTCCATGAGAGCCTATGATGAGGCTATACTTATCGGCAGGGGCGTGGCGCATAATCTCCTTTAGAAAGAAACTTAGGTTGTTGGCGTCCATCTGCTCAGGAAGGTCGTGAACGGCAATTTTCTGCTCCTCGCAAAGCCCATTTTTGTATGTCAGCTCAATTATCTCGGCACTATTTTTCTCGCCCTGCTGAAAGAATAACATCACGCGACTATCTCCTTTGATATCTTGACGTAAAGCCTCTTTAATTGCCGATATGTTTCTATAAAAATAGATCGTTAGGTCGGTGCCTGCAAAGTAGAATATAAGGGTTTGGGTAGTTTTGGGGGTGGGTGTTATCTCAGTCTCGCATTCTGCATCATATATACACCCAACGCTACATAACGACATAGCCGTTATTATCGCAATGTAACAATATTTTAGAAATATCCTCATCTATTATTTATACTCTTTTACTCCGAGGTTATTGAATTGCCAAGTGCGCTTCTTCTTGAATGTTACATCTTCGGGTTTATTGCGATAGATGCGGCTGTAATCGAAGTAGAAACCCTTAATCTTGCCATCGGGTACGCGGCGAGGCTCTACTAATGGTATATATTCACAAGTGCGGCTTACGATTTGAGCCTCACGACACTCCAATCCCATCGACGCCATAAGCTCGAGGGCGTGTGAGAACATGATGATGTGCATGGGGTATTTCTCGCCACGACCATCTCCCGATGCCTTTATGGTCTCCAAGATACCGTTCAGGTGGCGGAAGTACGCCTCCTCTTTAACCTTGTCGCCACGGTTGCCATATGCAAATACCAACATATTCAACACCATAGGATTGAATGGGTCGATGAGCATGGCACGATTACATGTTGTGATGATGTGCTCCAAATCATTCTTGTCGGGGCGTTGCATGTCGATGGTTGCCATGGTGGTGTATAACTCGTCGAGAGCCTCGTTCGACGATAATGGGTTGTAATTCTCATTATACGCATAACCATAGTAGAGGTAGTGATACTCCTCCTCGTCAAGTCGCTCCAAAGCGTTGTAGCGCATTATTAGATTGGTGTAAAAGTAAGGCGACGAACGGTCTATTATTTTGCGTAGAATATCCTCCTCGTCGGGTACTTTTGCCAAAGCAATCGCTGGTAATAACAACGCTGCAAGAAGAGTGAAATAAAATCTTTTCATGATGTGAATTTTTCTTTTAAACGTAGCGCTTAACACAATTCGTATTCACTAATCAATCTTTCCATTTTTTTCATCAATAGCTCTGTCGCAGGAACCAAAGGCAGACGAAGGTTGTTGTCGATATGTCCCATGTATGTTAGAGCTGCCTTTACGCCTACGGGGTTGCCCTGCTCGAAGAGTGCGCACACAGCCTCGTGAAGCGGTGAATATGCTTCATCAGCGCGGTCAAACAAGCCCTGTGATGCGAGATATACTACGTGCGAAAAACGCTTTGGAAAGGCATTCACTGCAACCGAGATTACGCCGTCGCCACCTTTGCGCATTACATCTACCGTCATGCCATCGTCACCCGAGAGTACGAGGAAATCCTTAGGGCAGTTCTTGATGATTTGCTCTATCTGGTCAATCTTTCCCGATGCCTCTTTTACTGCTATTATGTTGTCGAAATCACGGGCCAAGCGACAAGTGGTGTCGGCAGACATGTTTACTCCCGTACGTCCGGGTACGTTGTAAAGAATGATAGGTAATGGTGAAGCCTTTGCTATTGCTTCAAAATGGCGGTACAGACCCTCCTGAGAAGGCTTGTTGTAGTAGGGCGTTACGCTAAGTATCGCTGCAATGCCCTCGGTGTCCATGTTCTTCAACTCCTCAATGAGTGCCTGAGTGTTGTTGCCACCCTTGCCGACAACAATAGGTACTCTGCCAGCTACTTGCTTCTTCACAAATGCCACAACTTCGTTTTTTTCCTGCGAGGTGAGGGTTGGGGTCTCGGCAGTAGTACCGAGTGCCACTATGTAGTTTGTACCACCATCTATGACGTAGTCAATCATGTGAGCAAGGCGCTCCCAGTCGATTGTCATGTCGTCTTTGAATGGTGTTATCATGGCGGCTCCACAGCCGCTAAGAATGTGCTTCTTCATATCTGTTATTGTATTTATCTTTTCAATTTTTAAAATAAACTACCTTGTATGGGTTGTTGCGCATGCACCTCAGCTTTGGTCTCTGTTTTAGCTGTTGCGTCTGAAGCGTTTGTGGCTTCGTTAGTGGAAATCATTTCAATAAATTCTTGTTCTGAGATGATTCTTACGCCTAATTTTTGAGCCTTCTGCAACTTCGCAGGTCCTATCTTTGCTCCGGCGAGCAAAAGTGTTGTGTTGGCAGATACTGCTGCCAGATTCTTGCCTCCGTGAGCCTCTATGAGAGCCTTCAACTCATCGCGAGAATATTGCTCGAATGTGCCCGAGATGACAATGTTTTCACCTGCGAGCGAGTCCGAAGCCTTTACACTCTTATCAGCCTCTAATTTTAAACCTGCAGATCGCAAACGCTCGATGATGGCGATATTTTGCACATCAGCAAAATAGTCCATTATGGCATCTGCAATTTTTCCTCCGACCTCCTCGGCTTCGAGTAACTCCTCGCGTTGAGCTTTCATGATAGCTTCAAGTGAACCGAAGTGAGCGGCTAAATATTTTGCAGTGGTTTCGCCTACGAAACGTATGCCCAACGCAAATAGCACGCGATGAAACGGAACATCGCAAGACGAGGCAATGCTCTGTATGATGTTACGTGCCGACTTTTCGCCAAGTCGGGGTAGGGTGGCTATTTGTTCGGCTTTGAGCGTGTATAAATCGGCAATATTATTTACCAATCCATTCTCAAATAATAGTTCTATTGTCTCCTCGCCCAGCGACTCAATATTCATTGCTTTGCGGCGAATGAAGTGTATGATGCGACCAATGATTTGTGGTCGGCAGTGGCTCTGGTTGGGGCAGTAGTGTTTTGCCTCACCCTCATAACGCACCAACTCAGCACCACACTCAGGGCAGTGTGTGATGTATTGCAGAGGCTGGCTTGATGGGTTACGCTCGCTAATCTCTACACCCGTAATCTTTGGGATAATCTCACCTCCCTTTTCTACGTAAACCATGTCACCCTCTCGTAAGTCCAATGCCGCAATCTGGTCGGCATTGTGTAGTGTTGCACGCTTTACAGTAGTGCCTGCAAGCAGCACGGGCTCAAGATTGGCTACGGGAGTTATGGCACCTGTGCGACCAACCTGATAGGTGACTTTGAGGAGCTTGGTGAGAGCCTGCTCTGCCTTGAACTTGTAGGCAACAGCCCATTTTGGAGCCTTTGATGTTGAGCCTAAAGCCATGCGGTCGGCGTAACGGTTTACCTTTATTACTATGCCATCGGTAGGGAAGGGCAGCGAGTGACGAGCCTCGTCCCAATAGCGGATAAACTCTTCGATTTGTTTGAAATTGTTGCATAGCGCAGTGTGTGAAGATATTTTGAATCCCCACTTGCGAGCGGACTCCAAACTGTCGCTGTGAGATGAGAACCCTAAATTTTTACCTGCTAACTGGTATAAGGTGCAGTCCAAACCTCGTTTTGCAACAATTTGCGATTGTTGCTGTTTGAGGGTGCCAGCCGCAGCGTTGCGAGGATTTGCAAAGAGTTGTTCGCCTTGTTGCTCACGTTCAGCATTGAGCTTATCAAACGATGAGTAAGGCATAAATATCTCACCTCGAATTTCAAAATATGTAGGGTAGTCATCGCCCTGAAGTGTCAAAGGCACGCTACGTATGGTGCGTACATTCTCGGTTACATCGTCACCAACTTCTCCATCGCCACGAGTGATAGCACGCAATAGATGACCATTCTCATAGCATAGCGATATGGCTGTGCCGTCGAATTTTAACTCACATACGTATTCTGGGTGTGAAATCTCTTGCTCGACCTTTCCAATCCACTCTTGTAGCTCTTGCAATGAGTAGGTGTTCGAGAGTGAGAGCATTGGGAAGCTATGTCTTACCGAATTAAAGCTGTTTGTTAAATCGCTACCTACACGCATCGTGGGCGAATTTGGGTCTTTAAATTCGGGGTTAAGTGTCTCAAGATCTTGAAGTTGGCGGAGCATTTGATCATACTCGAAGTCGGAGATCGCAGGGGCGTTCTCTACATAATACTTGTGATTATGATAATTCAGCGCTTGGCGCAATTCGTTGATCTGTTGCTCTATGGTCATACTACGGTTTAATTTAACGGTAAAGGTACACATTTTGTTTCGAACAAAGGCAAAAATCAAAAAAAATGCAAAAAAAATATTATTATTTGTTGCGAAGACAAATTTTGTTTATACTTGCAGAAAATTTCGGATTATATGACTGAAAAAATTACTAAAAAACGATTGGTGACTGCATTTAATAACCTCACTGCTGAGCAGCAGGAGGAGGTTAAAACACTCTATCCTCGTGGTTTTAGCGAGGTGATGACCCGTATTGATAAACCCAACGGTGATTTCTTTTATGTTGTGCCCTATGAGACCGAGGAGGTGTCGTATTTGGTGAAGATTGATGTGAAGATAGACGACGGCGCAGAAGACGATGGTATAGATGATTTCTATGCTGACGATGAGATAAAAGGCGCAGATGAGCTTGCCGATGATGATATGGGCGACGACGAGATGTAATGTCAGGATTGCCACAATGTGAGCAGGTTTACCCTAAAAGGTAAAGCCTGCTTTTTTTATACCCAATAATAAGCATGAAAAAAAGTCGCAACCTTCAATCGAAAGTTGCGACTTCGTTATTTAGTCCCGAAAGGGGTGGATTACCAATTCAAAATCTTCTTGAAGTCGTAAGCCTCAGGATTTGCTACATAAGCCTTAGCAGCCTCGTAGTCTGCAGGAGTGATGTAGTGCATAACGTTGCCGATCACCTGCTGAATCTTGTCAGAGTTGATATCAACCAAACGTGGCGGAATCTTGCCCTCTGCGTTCTGAAGATCCTTCAGGTAGAGTGGAGATACATAACC
>JAFPAD010000022.1 GCA_017424405.1 Alistipes sp. | reverse complement strand
GCTTGCCGAACAATTAGGCAAAGACCCCTCAACAGTTTCTAAGTGGTGCTCAAACAAGATGCAACCATCGTTGGAAATGCTGACCAAATTCCATGCATATTGTAATTTTATAGCATGGTATTTTAGTTATTTTGCGGATAATTATAAATCTATGATATAATATTTATGGGCAAAACAGTAACCACATACTTAATTGACGGAGATCCTAAAGGAACTCAATATGCATTCATCAGCAACAAGATTTGTCAGATGTTTGTTGTGCCACGCTCAAATCTCGCATATCTCAATACGCAGGAGAAGTTGCAAAAACCTGCTTTTTACATATTATTAGGTGAAGACGAAGCAACAAAACCTCAGGCATACATCGGCGAGACTGAGAATTTCCGTGAGCGAGTGAAAGATCACGATAACAAGAAGGCGTTCTGGCAAAAGGCTCTCATATTTGTATCGAAGGATGCTGATATGACCAAAGCTGATGTGCAATATCTGGAGCACAAAGCAATTGCTGAGGCAAAGAAGGCGAATGCTTTTGTATTGAGCGACAATAAACAAACACCCAAGGCACCTAATTTACCCGAGTATCAGCAGGATTCAATGGATGAGTTCTTTGAGGATGTGAAGTTCTTGGCGTCGTTCATCGGTTGCAATATCTTTGATATCTCTCAACCTAAAACCGAGCATATTTTCTATGCAAAGGGCCGTGACTATAATGCCAAAGGTTTCTATAGCTCGAGCGGATTTACCGTATTGAAAGGAAGCGTAGTTGCAAAGTCAATGACACCTTCCTTTAATTGGAAAGAGAAGCGTACCATTATGCTTCAAGAGTACACAATTTTAGAGGGAGACAACTTAATAATGACCTCAGATAAGACATTTACAAGTCCAAGTACAGCTGCTGATTTTTGTTTGGGAAGATCAGCCAATGGTTGGACTATATGGAAAGATAAGGATGGTAATACATTAGACTCAGTTTATAGAAAGCAGTTAGAATAGAAAATAGTAGTTATGAAAATCATAGACATTATTGCAATTTTAGGCGCTCTTGCATGGTTCCCTCAAATTATTTCATGGATATATAATTGGTTAAAGAAACCCAAAATTTCGATATACCACGATGGGGAAGCTGAAGTGGGATACATAAAAAATGGTAATGTATTCAATCTTAGATTCTCTTTTCTTGCAAGAGACAAACATGCCTTAATAGACGATATTGAATTAGTCCTTACAGACAAGGATGGTGCACATCATACTTTAAAATGGATGTGGTATAGTGAAACATTCTATGAGCTTCAAGGACCTGCTGGCAATTCGACTATGGCAAAACAACAGAACGCTATTGCTATTAACGCATTTAGAGATGTGTTGATTGAAAAATTTATCGGCTTTCAATCCGAATCTTTTTTAGAGAAGAGAAAACAATTAGCATATAAGTTGACAACATTGGTTGAGAATCAGAAAACTAGTGGCAACATAGATATGAATGTAATTAAAAGCTCTCAAGAGTATAATGATTTAATTCGTTTGTATAAAAACTCTTTATTATGGAAACCAGGAGAGTATTCTGTTATTGCAAGAGTACATATCGCAGACACAAATGAAACAATTGAACACGCATTTAGTTTTAGACTATCAGAACTTGAGATTGACACTTTAAATAAAAACATAGAATTTGCAAAATCTGTGGTCGATTGTGAGTTTATTGACACAACTCAACAACTCACAGGTGCTTGGTTGTGGGCGAAGCCAACAATTAATTATTAGTATAATATTTTATGACCAAAATATCCATTCGATTCTATAATGACCGGGAGGTGCGAGCCATTTGGGATGAGAAAAATTCCAAGTGGTGGTTCTCTGTGCTTGATATTGTTGGGGTGCTGAACGACCAAGACGACTATCAGAAGAATCGCAACTATTGGAAGTACATCAAAACAAAGCTTCGTAAGGAGCAGAGCCAGTTGGTTAGCGCTACTAACCAACTCAAATTGTTGGCGGCAGATGGTAAGCGGTATGCGACTGACACCCTCGACTATGATGGTGTTCTACTACTCGCCAAGAGTTTCCCCAACGCCAAGGCAATGCGTTTTGTCGAGTGGTTTACCAATAGCGACGAGACTATTGACGGCAAGAGCAAGTCGAAGGCATACGCTCTATTTGAGAGCAGTTTGATCGATAGTATAGAGGTGGGAACGGTTAAGGGCTTACAGCAAATTCACGCCTACCTCTTCGGTGGTTTGTACGACTTTGCCGGACAGATCCGCACGGTCAATATCGCCAAGGGTGGTTTCCAGTTTGCGATGGCGCAATATCTTCCGCAGACGCTCGCCAATATTGAGCAAATGCCCGAGACTACCTTTGACGAGATTGCCGACAAATATGTTGAGATGAACATCGCCCATCCATTCCGTGAGGGCAATGGTCGCAGCACTCGCATTTGGCTTGATCTGATTCTTAAAAAGCAGTTGCAAAAGTGTGTCGATTGGAGTCGAATCAACAAAAATGATTACCTCAATGCGATGCAGAAAAGCGTGGTCAATTCGTCGGAGATTAAGCGACTTTTGGAGTCTGCGTTGACCGACAAGATCAACGACCGAGAAACCTTTATGAAGGGTATTGACTACTCGTACTATTACGAACAAAGCGAATAACACCCTGCAAACACCAACATTTTGTCGTGTGAGTAATATACAAAACGAGGAGAGTTTATTAAGATATGATGAGTTTTTTAGAAAAAAATCTCGGCAAAAACTCGAGGGAGCGAACACGCCAAAATATGGCCGAAAATTTTTCGACAGAAAATCGCTGTGATTTTGTGAAAATTCGAAGGTTTTTGATTGGATGAAGAATCCGCCTAACTATCACTGAATGAACAAAATAATAAAGGAGTGCGATGTGCACTCCTTATATTATTTTTTTGTTTAGTGATTCCGGCGGGATTCGAACCCACGACCCACAGCTTAGAAGGCTGTTGCTCTATCCAACTGAGCTACGGAACCATCGCTAAAATAACCCTAACGGGATATTTGCGGTGCAAAAATATATCTTTTATTTCTTTTATCCAAAAGAAACGTCCTTTTATTGATAAATTACTCGCAGCAATGACTATTTAGTCTTGTAGGCACAGCGATATTTACCATTAGCCAACTTGGTCATCTTGCCCTTCAGCAAATTTCTGCGCAATGGAGATACACGGTCGGTGAAAACCTTGCCCTCCAAGTGGTCGTACTCGTGCTGGATAACACGCGCTGGAAGACCTTCAAACAGCTCGTCATGCTCAACGAAGTTCTCGTCCAAATATCGCATTTTGATAGCTATAGGACGACGCACATCTTCATGCAGACCCGGCAACGAAAGGCAACCCTCGTTAAAGAGATCGGTCTCCTCAGACACCTCGTAAATCTCGGCGTTGATAAATACCTTCTTATAATCTGCCAACGATGGATCATCCTCGCCCCAAGGGGTGCAATCGACGATAAAAAGACGGATATTCTTACCAATCTGTGGTGCTGCCAAGCCTACACCTGAAGCCTCCTCCAGAGTGATATACATATCGTCAATAAGTTTCTTCAACTCAGGATAATCGGGTGTGATATCAACCGACTTATTACGCAATGTCTGCGACCCATAAATTACAATTGGGTATATCATATTTCAACTTTTATTTCAATTTTACTTCATCTGCACGGAGTCCATATACGACTGCAAAATTATCGTAGCCGATATACGATCCACCAATGCCTTATCTCGACGTGCCATCTTTCCTATGCCGCTATCAAGCATTGCTCGATGAGCCAGCACCGAAGTGAAACGCTCGTCGTAGAGCACCACCTGCTTATCGGGATATGCGTGGCGTAAGCGTCCCATCAATGGCTCAATATAGCGCATCGTCTCCGATGGCTGACCATTCATCTGTGTAGGCTTACCCAGTACTATTATATCAACGTCATTCTTCGAAAAATAGTCTGCGAGATACTTTTCCAGCTGTTTGGTCTCAACCGTAGCCAACGCTCCAGCTATAATGCGCAGAGGGTCGGTCACCGCCAACCCTGTGCGCTTTGTGCCGTAATCTATGGATAATATTCTGCCCACTATAATAGAGCTGCCAATTTACCAATACCGTAGCCTACTACAAAGCAAGCTGCTATAATAAGAGCTATGCGCCCCCACATTGGGCGGTATTTAGTTTTAGTCATAGCCGATAAATATTTATGGCTTACGCCTGAATCTTCTGGAACAACTTGCGGAATGATACCTCATCGTCCACCATTGCACGCAGAGCCTCAATCTTAATGCGCTCCTGAGCCATAGTATCGCGACGACGAACTGTAACTGTACCATCTTCCAAAGTCTGGTGATCAACAGTTACGCAGAATGGAGTACCGATTGCGTCCTGACGGCGGTAACGCTTACCGATAGAATCCTTCTCGTCGTATGCTACAACATAGTCGTACTTCAAGTCGTCGATAATCTGGCGTGCCACATCTGGCAGACCATCCTTCTTAACGAGTGGCATAACGGCAACCTTGGTAGGAGCCAAAGCTGCTGGGATACGCAATACTACGCGCTCCTCGCCATTCTCCAACTTCTCCTCGCAGTAAGCTGCCGACATAATCTGCAAGAACATACGATCAACACCGATTGATGTCTCGACAACATAAGGAACATAGCTCTCGCCACGCTCTGCGTCAAAGTACTGAATCTTCTTGCCTGAGAACTCCTGGTGACGACCCAAGTCGAAGTCGGTACGAGAGTGGATACCCTCAACCTCCTTGAAGCCGAATGGGAAGTTAAACTCTACATCGGTAGCTGCGTTAGCATAGTGAGCCAACTTATCGTGGTCATGGAAACGGTAGTTATCATCACCGAAGCCCAACGCGCGGTGCCATGCCATACGTGTGTTCTTCCACTTGTTCCACCAATCCATCTCGGTGCCGGGCTGCACGAAGAACTGCATCTCCATCTGCTCGAACTCGCGCATACGGAAGATGAACTGACGTGCCACGATCTCGTTACGGAACGCCTTACCGATCTGCGCAATACCGAAGGGGAGCTTCATTCGGCCCGTCTTCTGCACGTTCAGATAATTCACAAAGATACCCTGTGCAGTCTCGGGACGCAGGTAGATGGTGTTAGCACCATCGGCCGTTGAACCCATCTGCGTCGAGAACATAAGGTTGAACTGACGAACGTCGGTCCAGTTGCGAGTACCTGAGATGGGACAAACAACCTCGCAGTCGAGGATAATCTGCTTGAGCTCGGCAAGGTCATTGTCGTTCAGCGCCTGCGCAAAGCGAGCGTGAATGGCATCGCGCTTTGCAACGATGTCGGCTACGCGGGGCGAAGTGGCACGATACTGCTCCTCGTCGAAAGCGTCGCCAAAACGCTTACGCGCCTTGTCAACCTCCTTCTGGATCTTCTCGTCCTGCTTTGCCATCCAATCCTCAATCAGTACATCGGCACGGTAGCGCTTCTTCGAATCCTTATTGTCGATCAGAGGGTCGTTGAAGGCTGCAACGTGACCTGATGCCTCCCAAGTACGTGGGTGCATAAAGATAGCAGCGTCGATACCGACGATATTCTCGTTGAGCTTCACCATTGAATCCCACCAGTAACGCTTGATGTTATTCTTCAGCTCTACACCATTCTGGCCATAATCATAAACGGCACCCAGACCGTCGTAAATCTCGCTCGAAGGGAAAATGAAACCATACTCCTTGCAGTGAGCGATAAGTTTTTTGAACAACTCCTCCTGTGTCATATTTTTCTAAATTTTTGAGTTTTCGACTATTTATCTCACAAATATAGTTATTTTTCAGTGAATTGATGCGTTGTGCTCCGTTTTTTATCAAAGATAAAAAGAAAACCTACCTGCAAATAGCAGATAGGCTCATTTTTTTACATTAGACCTTCACGTCGGAATGAAAACTCTCCCTCGCTCGAAATGATGACGTGGTCGAGCACCTTGATGTCGAACAGCGCCGCCGCCTCCGCTACTTTGCGTGTCAGCACCTTGTCGGCAGCACTCGGCTCGGCTGCTCCCGAAGGGTGGTTGTGCGTGAGGATAATTTGCGTAGAGAGTAGCTCTAACGCGCGTTTGATTATGAGTCGATGATCCACCACCGTGGCCTGTACTCCGCCCTGGCTAACTCGCTGTCGTTCAAGCAATCGGTTTGACGATGTGAGATATAGTACCCAGCACTCCTCGTGCTTCATTTCCTCGAAAACGGGGCGCATCAGTCGCGCCACATCCCTATCGGTAGAGATGCACTCCACCTCCGTCTCACTCGTTCGCGCAATGCGTCGTCCGAACTCAGCCGCTACCTGCAGTCGCTCGGCACGCTTCAGACCAATGCCCTCGACCATACGCAGACGTCTTAGATCTGTTCGCGCTATGGCCGCCAACGACCCGCACTCGCGCAGAATTCCCTCAGCGACAGCCTTCGGGTCGCGTTTCTCGTCGCGCGTCTCGATCAGTAGCGCCAGCAACTCCTCATCCGAGAGAGCCGCAGCACCACGCGAAAGAAGTCTATCGTGCAGGTTTTTCATTTTCGGTTTTCGTTGTTAATTTTCCGCAGTGGGAGCGGGTGTTTGCGACTTTTCGCTTGCCGTCTTGCTCTCATTTGCGGCAGACTCCTGTGTCTCATTTTTTACGCCCTCCTGTGCCTCGGCCTTTACACCCTCCTTTGCGGGACGGCGACGGCGTGAACGCTTTGGTTTGGCGGGAGTTGCGTTATCATCAGTTGAGGGCGCATCTGCTGTATTCACCTCAGTTGCAGCCTCCTCGTTTTTGGCCTCGGTTGTATT
>JAFPAD010000021.1 GCA_017424405.1 Alistipes sp. | reverse complement strand
TGTGTGAGAAATACATCTCACGGTCGTAGATATCATACGAGTTAATCCCATATCAGGTCGATGAGAATAATCTTGCGGCGACGCATGTTGCGGAGCAGTTGGGTGAGGATATAGCAACGGTGTTTAAGACGTTGGTATTGCGTGGTGATCGCAATGGGCATCTGGTTTGTGTTGTGCCAGGTGATTATGAGGTGGAACTGAAGGCTGCAGCTCGTGTGTCGGGAAACAAGAAGGTGGAGATGATACCCATGAAGGATTTGCTAGCAACGACAGGATATATACGTGGTGGCTGTACCCCAATTGGAATGAAAAAGAGTTTTCCTACGTTTATTCACTCCTCATGCCAGGAGCATGACTACATCTACATCAGCGCTGGCGTGCGAGGCTTGCAGATACGTATTGCGCCACAGGATTTGATAGCGTTTGTTGGAGCTGAGGTCGCGGACATCGCAGTCGAAATGTAAACTGACGTGCGGTTAAGATTCATTTGACCAATTATTTTATATCAAATTTCGCTATTCAACTAATTATCCATATATTTGTAAAATATTTACAACAATATGATAGACCGCGCTACCGTAGATAGAATTTATGCCGCTGCTGACATTGTAGAAGTCATCAGCGACTACGTTACGCTGAAACGTAAAGGCGTGAACTATCAAGCGTGTTGTCCGTTTCATAATGAGAAAACCCCGTCGTTTGTAGTTTCACCATCGAAAGGTGTATATAAGTGTTTTGGTTGTGGTAAGGGTGGTAATGCCGTGACATTTGTCATGGAGCAGGAGAATATCAGCTACCCCGAAGCGCTGAAGATTGTAGCCAAGCGTTATGGTATAGAGGTTGAAGAGCGAGTGCAAACCGAAGAGGACGTACGACGCAACAATGACCGCGAGAGTATGTTTGCTCTGAACGGCTGGGTATCGGAGTATTTTGCCAAGTATCTCATCAATAGCCAAGAGGGTCGTAGCGTGGGCTTTAGCTATTTTGCTCAAAAACGAGGTTTCTCGGAGGCTACAATTAAGAAATTCGGTTTGGGATTCTGCTCGGCGGAGGGTGATGCAATGACTACTGCAGCCTTGTCGGCTGGATACAAAGAGGAGTTTTTGCTCTCGACGGGACTAAGTTTTCGCAGAGAGAGCGACTCTCGATTGCGTGACCGTTTTCGTGATAGAGTTATATTCCCTGTTCATAACATCTCGGGTCGAGTTGTAGCGTTTGGTGGTCGCACGTTGCGAACAGATAAGAGCGTTGCCAAGTATCAGAACTCGCCAGAGAGTGAGATTTACAGCAAAAAGCGAGAGCTCTACGGCTTGTATTTTGCAAAGAAAGCCATTCAGCAGCACGACTACGCCATTATGGTGGAGGGCTACACCGATGTTATTTCTATGCATCAAGCAGGTGTGGAGAATGTTGTGGCATCGTCGGGAACATCGCTCACCACAGAACAGATACAACTCCTACATCGTTTTACACGCAATATCACGGTTATCTATGATGGTGATTCGGCAGGTATTAAAGCCTCGTTGCGTGGTATCGACATGATTTTGAAGGAGGGCATGAATGTGCGAGTGGTATTGTTGCCAGCGGAACATGACCCCGATTCGTTCGCTCGTGCGCACACTGCAGAGCAAGTTCGAGAGTATATTCAAGAGCATGAGGAGGATTTCCTTACCTTTAAGGCTAAGTTGATGCTTTCGGAGGCAGGACGTGACCCTATCAAACGCTCAGAGGTGGTAACCGACATGGTGCAGTCGATTGTGCAGATACCCGACTCTATACAGCGTTCGGTGTTTATCAAGGAGTGTGCTCGCATCATGAATGTTGATGAGAATGTGCTTATCGCCGAGGTGGCTCGCAAGCGCGTTCAGCAGGCTGGTGGTGGTCGTGAGGCGGCAGAGTTTATGCGCCGTCAGCAGATGCAACAACAAGAGGAGGCGAAAGCTGTCGAAGTCGATATAACCAAGCCAACCGAGGCGGGTAGTAGTGTTGATGCACTGGAGTATGAGTTGGTGAAATATTTGCTCAAGTCGGGACATAAGTGCTATGAGATATTGGAGGCGCGCAATGTGGTGCAGATTAACATCGCAGACGAGATATTTCAAAATCTTGATGCTGACAATATCACATTTACAAATCCTGTTTATCAGAGCATTCTCTCGACCTATCGAGAGCAGTGGTTGCAATTGGGTGTGGGAGTTAAGGTGCCTGAGCAGTATTTTGTAAACCACATTGACCCTGAGGTGTGCAATATGGCAGTGGATATACTAACCTCGGACGACAACTATGTCCCAAGTGAATTATGGCGACGTAAGGATGTGCACGTGGAGAGTGAGATTGAAATTTTGTCGATAGGAGTACCTAAGGCAATTATGCTATATCGTTCGAAAGTGGTGGAGAGAATGATTAAGGTGTTGTTGCAACGTCTCGATGACGAATCGACAAGCGAAGAGGAGTATGATGAGTGCGTACGACAACTCACCAAGTTAAATAATGTAAAAACGGCTATATCGAGAGAGAGCCAACGCTTGATTTTATAAAAAGGGCAGGAACCGGAGTCGTATGTGTATCGCTACACATACCGTGTGCAAACAGAAAATAAACAGAAAGATGTGTCGTGTAAAACATATTTAAAGATAAAGAAAGTTACCTTTATCCGGTCCTACCCGTTGAAGAAAATGGCAAATATTATGCCACAGAAAGTCTGATAGCAGCTTATAAAAGAGAGTATGGGAGATTATAAAAACATAAATATACGAAACAAACGAGCAACCTTCGATTATGAGATTATCGAAGAGTTTATTGCTGGTGTAGTGCTTGTGGGTACCGAGATTAAATCCATACGTTTGGGTAAAGCCGCTCTAACCGACAGCTACTGCTACTTTAGCGATGGAGAGTTGTGGATTCGTGGAGTGAATATAGCCGAGTATGGCTGGGGAACATGCAATAATCACACCCCGAAGCGCGATCGTAAGTTGTTGCTCAATCGCAAGGAGCTGAACAAATTGCAGCGTTCGTTGCAGGATCGAGGTTTGACAGTGGTGGGCTTGCGTCTGTTTATGAACGAGCGAGGCTTCGCTAAAATAGTTATCGGTTTGGCACGAGGACGCAAGGCTTATGATAAGCGCGAGTACTTGAAGGAGAACGATGCCAAGCGAGAGATGGATAAAGCGATGAAAAAATATAAGTAGAGCTATGCGTAAGCAGATTAAGGCTATATTTTTTGATATTGACGGGACGTTAGTGAGCTTTAAAACCCACACCGTTCCTGAGTCTGCCCGTCAGGCTATATCGCTTTTGCGCCAGCGAGGTGTTAAGGTATTTATCTCTACGGGACGTTTGCTCAAGCATGTGTCTGCGGTAGGAGATATAGAGGTTGATGGATATGTAACTGTTAATGGCGGCTATTGCATCACAGCATCGGGAGATTTGATTTTTGAGCAGGCAATCCCTCGTGCCACTGTTGAACGAGTGTTAGATTTGTCGCAGAGTTACGGCTTTGATGTGTCGGTGATGACGCAGCAGGATATGTATGTTTCGGGTATGGGTGAACGTGTTGAGAAGATAGCCAAGATGATAGGCATCACACCGACGCTTGCCGACGTAAGACATATTGCAGCCACACAATCTGTGGTGCAGATGTGCCCTTATGTGAGTGTTGATTTAGAGCAAAAGATTATGCCTCATTTGCCAGAGTGTGTAGCCAGCCGATGGATTGAAACCTTTATGGATTTAAATATCCGAGGCATTGACAAGTCGGTTGGAGTGAAACATGTGATGGATTACTACGGCTTAAGCATGGATAATGCTATGGCGTTTGGAGATGGCGGTAACGACTTGCCCATGATACGAGATGTTGCGGTTGGCGTGGCGATGGGTAATGCATGTGATGAATTAAAGGCTGTGGCTGATTATATTACCACATCGGTAGATGAAGATGGCGTTTGGCAGGCATTGAAATATTACGATTTGTTATAAATAGATATTGAGAAAGATATGTCATTGATTTTATGTATAGAGACAGGTACTGATATTTGCTCAGTAGGCATTGCTCGTGACGGCGAATTATTGTCACTTCGTGAGAGTGACCAAGGTCGTGACCATGCCAAGAATCTTGCGGTGTTTGTCGATGAGTTGTTGCACGAAACAAGCATACGTCCCGACGAATTAGATGCCGTAGCTGTCGGCATGGGTCCGGGATCATATACAGGATTGCGCATAGGTGTCTCATTTGCTAAGGGCATGTGTTATGGCTTGAACATACCGCTTTTAGCAGTCGGCTCACTTGATGCTCTTGCTCAAGTAGCCATCGAGGATCATGAGGCAGGTATAATGAATATTGAAGGCTGGAATGATGCGGTGTTGTGTCCAATGGTAGATGCTCGTCGTATGGAGGTTTATGCCCAAATATTTGACGTGAAGTGCAACCAATTGTCGAATGTGAGCGCTGAGGTTATCACAGAGGATAGCTTTGCGCAGTGGCGTAAGGAGAGAAAGATGATTATCTTTGGAAATGGTGCTGCTAAGTGTCAAGAGTTATTGCCAGATGCTGCCTACATAAGTGTCGTGCCATCGGCAAGAGGCTTGGCTCGATTAGCTCATCAGCGATATGAGGAGGGTAAATTCGAAGATATTGCATACTTTGAGCCATTCTACTTGAAGGATTTTATAGTGATTCCTTCTAAGAAGAAACTATTGTAGGATTACCACTCAATTACTTAATAGAAAACACCCCCGAAACTCGATCGAGACTATCGGGGGTGTTTTAGTAGGGTAGATATGACGTTTTATACTCGTCCAAATAATGCGCTTAATGCCGACTGCATCATTGCGTGCATGAAGTTCACGTCATATATTTCATTAAACTTCCATCGTTCAGAAATGATATTTTGCACTTTAGCATATCGTTGTGCCCACAATCCAGTTACCTTAGATGCATGTAGTGAGGACTGTTCTAGTGTGCTATGAAGAATTTTATCGGCATACTGGTGGCTTGACCTTAACGGCGTGCCATCGACATTTAATCCTAAGTGTTCGATACAAATATGGTTTAATGATTCAACAAATCGGGTAGCACCAGCCTCCTCGCATCTCTCATTAAACTCACGCCAATCCACATTATCCTTTTCTGCATTTACAAAATAAGCCCAATCCAGCATGTGGCGCAACGTTATGTCCTCGTATAGGAAGTGTTGCAACATATGCAAAATGATGAATAACGCGTGAAACTGCGCAGAAGGATAATAGATATTTGTCCCTTCAATTTGCCTATCACAAGGGATTACAGCTTTTAGATACTCCTCAAGACGTTTATTTCTGTCATTGCCACGAATAGGAAGGAAATATCGGTGATTTTCTATCGCAAGACCTTTGTAATGGATTAGCGAATGACGATAGTCGTGTGGGTCGAATGTGGCTCCGGCAGCTATTGCTATATCATTTCCGTGCTGAAAGTGTTCGCCTAAATAACAATCAAAATCACCACACTCTCGCAACTCAGGTTTGGGATAATAACTGCTTATCGCCCAACCCTTCAAACCGTAGGTCTTAATTCCCTCTTTCGCCCAGAGATCGGAAATCTCTCGAGATAGAGTGTTGCGATGGTGGTATTTCGCGGCATGACGTTCCGACGTAAAAGCCCACTGTATTTTCTCCCGTTTTGAAGGCTGCATGTGAGTAGGTATACGTCCCTCGGCTATAGCCTGAGAGATACAGTCCCACATAATAGCATAGATACCCTGTCGTGATGCAAATTTCATCAACGACTCCCAATCATTAATATTGCCTTGTCCAAAAAGGGTAGGGTTGAGAAGGTTGTTGTGCATAGATTGGATTTTAATACTATTCGCTTTTGAATGTTATGTCATCTTTTGGAGGATTAACAAACTCAAAGGTTAAAGTATTTGCCAACCCCTCAGCTAATGAATATGGTGGCGTGAAACCACTTGAGTGAGCCTTTATGGCGTCAAACTGAGTTGTTGCGCAAAATTTCTTCACTCTCACAGAACTGATAGGTAGCTTCTTGCGAGTAACCCAAGCCAACAGATCGAAACATTTTCCACCTAACATACCAAGCCAATATGGGAAATGGGTAGAAGGAATATGTTTATCTAAAACATTACCGATGTGACCTATTAACTCATTCATCGTAAAATCTGGCTTATCTACGTAATTGTAAACATTATAGCCATCTTTTTTATTGTCAATTAAGAATTTAATAAATGCAACAATATTCCCAACATATGCCATTGATTTTTTGTTTTCACCCTTACCAACCATTAGGAACTTGCCACTGGAAATTTGCTTTAATAAATTATAAACATTGCCACGATTACGCTCACCAAAGATGACAGTTGGACGAAGAATATTTATATTCCAGTCGGGATGACTTTGATGCCATTGTTGCAATACTTCTTCAGCTTGCCACTTACTTTTGCCGTAATGGTTAAATGGGTCAGTGAGGTGAGTTTCGTTAGGGTTCTCTTTGTTTAAACCGTAAACAGCAACAGATGAGGTGAACACTATACGCTTCACTTTGTTAGCTTCCATTGCAGTAAGCACATTTTTTATACCCCCTACATTTACATCGTAGTAAAGAGATGTGGGCGAGACATCATCTCTATGCTCCGCAGCAAGCAATATAACAACATCGGAATTTATAAGTTTAGATTTCAATAACTCCACATCTCTAACATCTCCAATTTCGGTTATTTCAGGGAAAAAGTGACTTTGTTGTTTGTCGATATTGCGAAGATTGTATTGTTGCGGAGCCTTTGCCAGCAATCCCAGTAGTCGAGTCCCAACAAAACCAGAAGCTCCAATTAATGTTATATTCATAAGTTTTGATTTATTTAGATAAACTATCTAAGGAGTGTATTATATATCAATGCTCTTATCTTATTTGGTAAAACTCTTACTGTAAATCTAATACATATATTTTTTAAAGTGATAAATAATCCTGTGTATCCCAACTTGTGAATTGTCCATAGGAATTGTATTTCGGTTTTGGTATAAGAAAAGCCACCACGTCGATTAAACATTTTATCATTTGCTCTAAAGTATAATAATGACTCCTGAATATTATAGAATTGAGCATTGTTAATCAGCATTCTTACCCATAAATAATAATCCTCAAATAGCGGAAAATGTTTGTATCCACCAACCTTAAGTACAGAATCCTTTTTAAACATCACAGCCGGATGGTTAATTGGATTGCGGCTTTTCCCATATTGATATATTTCATTATGGTTTTGGGGTAATCTCCTCGATCTATTAATTTTTGTAATATCATTTTCAAACTCATCAATCCAACTTGAACATATGTCAATTTCAGAGTGTTCTGTAAAAATGGTTATTTGTTTTTCGAATCTATTAGGTTTGCATATGTCATCAGTATCCATACGCGCCACTAATTCGTGAGAACAATGTTTTAGTCCTTCATTAAGAGCTTTGCCAAGACCTACATTTTGAGGTAATTGAACTAATTTAAAATTAGAATATAACTCTTTGTATTTATTTATTACCAAATATAACTCTTCAGTCAATTGTCCGTCAGCAACAAGGACTAACTCTGTGGGTTTTAAACTTTGATTAATCAGAACACTCTCAAGTGCTTGGTCAAGGAACTTAGCTTGCTCTCGAAAGTATACAGACATCAATACGGAAAAATGACACATGCAAAAAAGAATTTAGTATATTATTCTAAAATCACAGCGGTCTTTCTTTGCCTGCGGATTGTAGCTAATTTTGCCATTACCCGAGGCATTAAAGCCATTAATAATATCAACATTCGTTTACTTATTCCCACTTTAGATTTGAAAAAAACCTTAGGTGTGGATTTGAGTAGTTCCAGACGAGTGGTCTTATATAAATCTTTATAATTGGTCTTATCCTGAGAGTTAATAATATACCATAATAGGTTAAAACAATTCCTATGAATATGCCAATCTGCAGCATCTAATG
>JAFPAD010000020.1 GCA_017424405.1 Alistipes sp. | reverse complement strand
GCTTACCAACTCCAATGAATCATAGAAGATAGTGTAAGCAATACTCTTCTTACCATCCAGCATAAGATTGTTCACGAAACGTGTTACCTCAACGTCGTTGAACTTTGGATCTGGAAGTAGAATTCGCTTTCTTGGCTTAGCTTTTCTCATTTTGTTTAAATAATTTAATTCTTTTGTAGATCAATTTTACTTCTTTCCTGCCTTTGGTCGCTTAGAACCATACTTTGAGCGACGCTGACGACGACCGTCAACACCTGCTGAATCGAGAGCACCACGTACTAAGTGATAACGTACACCTGGGAGGTCCTTAACACGACCACCACGTACCAATACGATTGAGTGCTCCTGCAAGTTGTGACCCTCGCCTGGAATGTAGGCATTGACCTCCTTGCCGTTTGTCAATCTAACACGTGCCACCTTACGCATAGCCGAGTTTGGCTTCTTTGGAGTGGTTGTATATACACGAGTACATACACCACGGCGCTGTGGACACGCTGCGAGTGCTGGAGACTTACTCTTGTCCTCCATCTTCACTCGACCATTTATAACTAACTGTTGAATAGTTGGCATTTTAAACTTGTCCTTTAAATTTTGTTAAATAATTCTTGGTTCGTCTTTTATAACGTCCAAATCGGGTGCAAAGATAATCAAAATTTTTTAATAATACTATATAAATGGCTCTTTTTCGGGCTTTTTAGCCCATTTTTCGCCCATCGCAATTCTTTTTGCTTATGGTTTTGGTGAAATTATAAGTATTTGTTTATACATGCAAAAATAGCGCTATAATTATCAGCGAGTTACGTTAACAATTTCTTAACATTAACTTACGTTCTCAACCCCACTTATCAACGGGTTGTCAACAAATTTCAGCAAAACAAAACCTCCCCGCAACGCCCTTTTTCGAGGCTTATTTTAGCTTTTTTTGGAGCCACTTTCACCGCAAACAACAAGTCCCAAACGAGCCTCGTCTTTATCTTAAATCACGCCAAAAAGAGGGTCTATTTTCAACAAACATTGAAACTTATTCTAAATTATTTATTTATTATTTATACCTTTACACCCTGAATATAGAATATTATATATTAATAAATTAAATAAGAGAATGAAAAAACTACTTTTAACACTTGCTGCGGCGGCGTTGTCATTCACCGCTATGGCAGATGAGGGTATGTGGCTTTTGCCTTACCTTCAGAAGATGAACATCAAGGATATGAAGGCGAAGGGCTGCAAGCTCTCGGCTGAGGATATCTACTCGGTAAACAAATCTTCACTCAAGG
The DNA here is from genome assembly GCA_017424405.1 of Alistipes sp. Taxonomy (GTDB): domain Bacteria; phylum Bacteroidota; class Bacteroidia; order Bacteroidales; family Rikenellaceae; genus Alistipes. Next base: position 59,528 of record JAFPAD010000020.1, on the reverse strand, counting down.
ACGCTATCGTAATCTTCGGTGGCGGTTGCACAGGCGAAATCGTTTCAGAGAAGGGTCTTATCTTCACAAACCACCACTGTGGTTACGGCTCTATTCAGGCACTCTCATCGGTTGAGCACGACTATTTGAAGAATGGTTTTTGGGCTTCATCTCATGAGGAGGAGTTGCCATGTCCAGGCTTGTCGGTTAAGTTCGTACGTTCAATCGAAGACGTTACTGCCGACATTTTGGGTAACGTGCCTTCAATCGCTGGCGAGTCTGAGCGTCAGAAGATTATCCGCGAGAACATCAAGGCTTTGACCGAGGCAAAGGAGCAGACTTTGGGCGAGAGCCAGAGTTACAACATCGTAGAGTTCTTCGGTGGCAACCAATACTTTGCTTTTGTTTACGAGGTATTCAACGATGTTCGTTTGGTAGGTACTCCTCCATCGTCAATCGGTAAGTTCGGCGGTGACACCGACAACTGGATGTGGCCACGCCACACAGGCGACTTCTCAATCTTCCGCGTATATGCCAACAAGGAGAACAAGCCAGCAGCTTACTCGAAGGATAATGTGCCTTACAAGGCTCCTCGCCACTTGGAGATTTCTCTCGACGGCACCAAGAAGGGTGACTTCGCAATGGTGATGGGCTTCCCTGGCTCAACAACACGTTACATGACTTCGTACGAGATTGACCAGATGTTGGAGGTTGACAACCCACAGCGCATCTACATCCGTGGCGAGCGTCAGGCTATCATCTGGGAGGCTATGGAGGCAAGCGACGAGATTCGCATCAAGTATGCATCGAAGTATGCTGGTTCATCTAACTATTGGAAGAACTCAATCGGTATGTCACGCGGCATCAAGAAGCTCGGCGTGAAGGGTCAGAAGCAGGCTCAGGAGGCTGAGTTCCAGAAGTGGGCTGACGCAAATACACTTCCTGAGGAGGGCTACATCGACGCTCTTGCAAACATGAAGGAGGCTGTGGCAAACATCACTCCTGCCGAGGGTGTAATGCAGTATATGCAGGAGGCTATGTTGCGTGGCATTGAGCTTGTTAGCGTTGCACGCACAGCTAAGGCTCGCTACGCAGCATTCTACAAGGATTACGACGCTGCGCTCGACCGCAAGGTTGCAAAGCGCATGATGCAAATCGTACGCGAGAACATGTCAAAGGAGAACCTCCCATCAATCTACACCGAGGTTATCGACACAAAGTTTGGTGGCAACAGCGACGCTTATGTTGATTGGTTGTACGACAACTCAGTATTCACTTCACTCGAGAAGGCTAATGCCGCAACCGAGGAGCAGGTGAAAGCTGACCCAGCTGTGGAGTTAGCAAACTCAGTGATGGAGGTATATCGCAACGCATATATCGAGTATGTGAAGTACGCTCCTGAGGTGAACAAGGCTCACCGCTTGTACGTAGCTGGTTTGATGAAGATGCAGCCAAATAAGGCATGGTACTCTGACGCTAACTTCACAATTCGTTTGACTTACGGTAACGTATTGCCATACAACCCAGCCGATGCTGTTACCTACAACCACTTCACTACATTGGAGGGTGTAATCGCGAAGGAGGATAAGTCTAACCCATTGGAGTTCACCGTAGAGGAGAAGCTCAAGGAGCTCTACGCAAAGAAGGACTATGGTCGCTATGCTGACAAAGATGGCAAGCTACACGTAGGCTTCCTCGCCAACCTAGACATCACAGGTGGTAACTCAGGCTCACCTATGCTCGACGGCAAGGGTCGCCTCATCGGTTTGGCATTCGACGGCAACTGGGAGGCTATGTCGGGCGACGTGGCATTCGAACCAGAGTTGCAGCGTTGCATCGGCGTGGATATTCGCTATGTGTTGTTCGTTGTGGATAAGTTCGCAGGTTGCAAGCACATCATGTCGGAGCTCGACATCGTGGGCGGCAAGAAGAAATAATAACCTATTTTCAAGTTTCACAAGGCGGCAAACTCTCATCGGGTTGCCGCTTTTTTTATGTGCAGCAATGAAATTCCGTGATTTTATTCACGAATTTGTAAAAAATTTACTACATTTGTGAACGTGTCAATATTTTTGGCACATATTATTGCCCTGAAACTACATTAAACTAATCAAAAATATGAAAAAGCTATTGCTTATTGCTCTTGCCATTTTCTTTGCGCAGGGGCTCTATGCTCAGGCTATAAGCCCTGAGACTTTGGCTAAACGCGCACGACGCAAGAACCTCACAGTAAAGGAGTGGAACACCGATTCAAGCAAGAAGAGCCGTTGGCTCGACCACCTCACCATATATGACGAGCAGGGTCGCAAGATTGAGGAGATTGAGTACAACCAATTTGGTCAGGTGCGTCGTGAGACATGCGAGTATGACCCTGTAACCGAGAAGGTTATCAAGGAGGTTATCTATGACGACCGCAACAAGGTAGAGCGCATACGCAAGTATGAGTACAATTCCGACGGCACAAAACACAAGCAATACAACTATCTGCCAAACGGCAAGCTCTACTCGATTAAGGTGTTTGAATATATCTTCGAGGAGTAGTCACCGCAACACCCTAAACCATGACCTACGAACAACTTAATTCGCTTGATGTGTGGCGCGACATGCCCACCATTACGCTCGACGAGATGTCATCAATCAAGTTGATGAATCGCGTCGATACAAAGTATGTCATAAGCGAAGAGTTCTGCATGGAGTTGTTGCGCCGCGCTGTGGATAAGTATTCGGTGCAGGTTATCGGCGATGTGCGTGCGTGTCGTTATTCGACACTCTACTACGACACTCCCGACTTGGAGATGTACACCGTGCACCAGAACCGCAAGCTCACACGCCAGAAGATTCGTTCGCGTACATATGTAGAGTCGGGCATTACCTTCATCGAGGTGAAGAACAAGACCAACAAGGGTCGTACCAAGAAGAAGCGCATTGCCATTGACGAGAGCTACTTCGCCTGCGTGAACAAGAGCCCTGAGGCTGCAGCCTTCCTTCGCGAGCGAGCAAACTACGCACCCGAGGTTATCAGCCCAGCACTTGCAACCATCTTCGACCGCATAACGCTGGTGAACCATGCTCACACCGAGCGACTCACCATCGACATGAACCTCAGGTTTGTGAATATGCGTGCCGAGACGCCTCAGGAGGCGAGGGTTGAGCGCATGGTGATTGTGGAGCTCAAACAGGACGGATTGTGCTACTCACCCATGAAGGAGATTCTGCAAGACATGAGAGTTAAAACTTTGAAAGTGAGCAAGTATTGCGTGGGCACAGCCCTATCAAACCCCACCGTTAAGGCCAACCGCTTCAAGCGCAAGATTCGCTTGATAAACAAAACACTCGAACAACAAAAGCAAATTTAAAACCTAAACAATATGTTTCAGAACGAAGAATTCCTCGATTTCGACCCTTCGATTGCCGAAGAGTTCGGTTACGAAATTTCGAACCAAATCAGTTTCTTGGGTGTACCTCTTTGCGACACTCAGAGTTTGTTGCATCTTTTGATGCGTTTTGCATTTAACTTGTTGGTGACTTGGATCATCGCACGTTATTGCTACTATGTGAAGAGCCAGCGCAAGGACTATGTTCTTACCTACATGCTCTTTGGTGCTGCGATGTTCCTCCTCATTTTCTTGATGGAGAGCGTGAGCATTCAGATTGGTATGACACTCGGTTTGTTCGCCATCTTTGGTGTCATACGTTATCGTACCGAAACGGTGCCCATTCGCGAGATGACCTATTTGTTTATCTTCATCTGCGTTGCCGTAATCAACGGTTTGGCATTGAATATCAGCTACGTAGAGTTGCTCGTTGCCAACCTCATGTTGCTGTTGCTCATCTGGACTGTCGAAGGTCGTCGCTTGTTGCGCCACACATCGGCTAAGTTGGTGATTTATGAGAAGATCAACCTTATCACCCCCGACAAGCGTGCCGAGATGATTGCTGACTTGGAGGAGCGTCTGGGTCACAAGGTTGAAAAGGTAGAGGTTGGTCATGTTGATTTCTTGCGTGACGTAGCCTTCGTGAAGGTGTACTACGAATTGGCTGAGGGCGAAACAAACTCAGTGGATACCGTAACCAAGCCTAATCAGTTTGTATAAACGACTTTGCTTCTGCCCACAAATAGGAACTTAAAAAAAGCAAAACTATGAAAAAAGCACTACGCCTCGTGATGTTTGTCGTTGCCCTCATGGGTTGCGCAACACTCTATGCTCAGGACGAGATTCCTATTCCTACCGAGCCCGCTAAGGTACAAAAGGACGACGATGTGCAGGCACGATTCCGTGCCATTTTGGATATTCCTCTCGCGAGAAACCTCTCGCTTGAGTGGAGCGAGCAGGCACGCATGCACAACAACGTGAGTGACCTCGATAAGGTTATCTCAAGCATCGGCATCAACTACAAGGCGTTGCCATGGCTCAAGGTGGGCGCAAGCTACGGATTTGTGAATGTGCGAGATGAGGAGTATGACAAGAAAACCAAGGAGACGCTCGTCGAGTGGCAGAACCGCCACATGGTCAATGTCGATGTTACAGGCTCTTACAAGGTGGGACGCGTGAAGCTCTCGCTCCGAGAGCGTGTGCGCTTTAACTTCCGCACCGACTCGGTGAACAAGTATGAGCACTCTAACCCTGCTATCTCGTTGCGTTCTCGCTTGAAGGCAGCCTACGACATACGTCAGTGCCGCTGGGAGCCTTATGCTTACGTGGAGCTATACACCACTCTCAACGCTGTTACGGCAGTACCAAACTACAAGCAGTATGAGGTGGCATACAAGCAGTACATCAGCCGCGTGCGCTTCTCAGTTGGTACCGAGTTCAAGATTAACAACCACAACCGCTTGGACTTCTACTACCGCTTCCACATGAATCAGGGATATGACGTGCGCTACAAGGGAAAGAGTGGCGACCTAAAGACAAACCACTCCTTCAACGAGAAAGCACAGCTTGTTCTCAAGGATCCCAAGGATATGGGCTGGCGTCATGAGAAGCAGAACTGCCACGTCTTTGGTATAGACTATAAGTTCAAGTTGTAAGACCGCTTGATATTAATACTAACTTGAGGGGTTGTCTTTTGTGGGCAACTCCTTATTTTTCGAGAGTCATGACACTCCAGGAGTTAGAGATACTTTTGCAGGAGGATGTGCTTGAGGCCATCGAGCAGAACATCGACTGCGACCCGCTGAAGATTGCCCTCAGTGGCAAAATACCACATGCTCGCGAGGTAGCATCGCAGGTGAAATATCTGCAACGTGCACGTCACAAGCTACCACGTCTATACGCTGCGCGAGGCATAATTCCTCAGCGCGCCTTCGAGCAGTCGTCGAGTGAGGAGTGTGCCGCACAGAAGCATCTCGCAGGCGATACGTTGCTCGACCTGACATGTGGTTTGGGCATGGACGTTGCCGCCTTAGCATCACGTTTTAGACGTATAGTGGCTCTGGAGCGCGACCCGATACTTGCTGCCGTCACGCAGGAGAATATGCGCCGTATGGGCATCGAAAATGTGGAGGTGAAAAACATCTCGGCAGAGGAGTATCTTGCCCACTGCGAGGAGCATTTCGATTGGGTATATGCCGACCCCGACCGCAGAAGCGAGCAGGGACAACGTCTGGTGCGCTTGGAGGATTGCTCGCCCAACATCATCGCCTTGCTGCCACAGATCTGGCGTATCACCGAGCATTTGGCGATAAAGAACTCGCCGCTGTTTGATGTCGATGAGGCATTTCGACTCTTCCCCGAGGCGCAGGTCGAGGTCATATCGTTGCACAACGAGTGCAAGGAGGTGATGATATACACCCCATGCGACTCACCCAAGCTCGTAGCCGAAGCCATCGGCAGGGGTCGCTACGAAGCAGTGCGCCATGAGGTAGATAACACACCCACCGCCGACACATTCTCGGCAGATGAATATCGTTACCTGATAATCCCCGATGTGGCGTTGCAAAAGGCTCGCCTGGTGGTGCATGCCCTGCGAGGAAAGGCTGATGTGTGGAGCAACCTATCATTTGGCTTTGCACGCGAATTACCGCACGATATAGTGGCTCGCGTGGCAGAGATTGACCACATAGCTCCATTCGACGTAAAGGCTCTAAAACGCGACCTAAAGGGCAAAAAAGTGGATATTATCCTACGCGACTTTCAGATGAGTGTAGATGAGCTACGCAAGCGCTGTTCGATGCTCCCTGGTGACGAAAAAAAGATAGCTCTCACCCGCATCGCAGGCAAGAGCTACACCATATATCTCAAGTAAGGGATTAAGCCGCTGCCGATAACTTAGCAGCCTCCTTCTGCTCGGCCTTCAACGCCAAGCGCTTCACAATAATCACAAAGCCTCCGGTGAGAATCAAGTTCGAGAGGATTGTCAAGAGCGAAATAGCCAACAATGGACCTCCCAAACCGTAACCCAAGCTCACGAAGATGATGCCGGCACCAACCTCGCCTCGTGTAAACATGCCGATGCTGAGTGCCAAACGCTCGATGAGGCTCTTGTCGCGGTAGAAGAATGTAGGAACCATCTTTCCGATGTTCGAGAGCGTTGTGACCACAGCCACATGCAGAGCAATCTCACCCCACGACATATTACCCACCTGACCTATGAGGCTATCGCCTGCCGTAGTCGAGAAATCAACACCCACAAACAGAGGCGCACTCATACCCACAAGGAACATAAACAGATAAGATATCAAGGTCTCGACATTCTGGTCGCTCTTCGAAGTTGAGTGGCGTGTCTTCATCACCATACCCAACACAAAGGCTGGCAACAACACCTCGATATGGATTGCCGCATCGGCTCCGAAGAGATGCTTCGAGAAGATATACAGACCCTGACACAAGAACACCAACACCGTAGCGTAGCCAAGTATCGAGCTCCAATCCTGCGACATGTGATACTTATCGAGCTTCGACCACGCAAGCCACAAGCAGGCAAACACAACCACTGCCACCACAGCCAACTGCCAGCGCCAGCCAATCATGAATATCTGCAACGGAATCATCAACAAGATTGTATCCAAATCGTCGAAGATAGCCAACACGCGGGTCTTCTGATAAACCCACGAATTCTTCAATCCTGCACTCGCCAACATGGTGAACAAGATACCCGCCGACGTAGGAGCAGCAAAACGGCTCAACAATAAGTTCTCCTTCCACGCATCCCAATTAGTGAAGAGATCGTCGGGCAACAACCACATGTAATAGCAACATATCATCAGCCAAGGAGCTGCGGCAGTTGCCATTGCGATGAAATAGTCGGCTGTATAGCTACGCCAGCGACTTTTGTCAAGTTCAAACTCACGACCCACATTAATCATGATGAAAGCCAAGCATGTGTAGAGCATAACGTCTAACGCAGGCTTCGCCGCGGCAAACTTCTCGACACCAAACATGATGGGGAGGGATTGTGAACAAATCAATCCAATAATGAGGAAAAGGGAAAAAAGAATGATTTTTCTCATTGTTAAAAGCTACTAAATCAGTTTATTAATATCAGCCTACAAAGGTATTACATTGCCACAAAAAGTGCAAGAAAAAGGCGTGAAAATTTACTTTCACGCCTCAACTTTAAACTCCGCCAATGATTACCGGCACGCTCTTACGCGGCTGTACCTTCATGCCTCGTGGCAGGGTTAGACGCAATATGTAATCGTCCTCGACACCCTCGCCATCTTTCTTGGCTGGCACCCAACGTGGGGTCTGCGCTATAACGCTGCGCACGCGTTTGAGCATTCGTTTGTCGGTTGCCTCCAGCACCTCTCCCTCCGAGATTTCGCCCTGAGCCGATATGTGCAGACGCACAACCACCCTCGCCACAGGATTGGCGGGATACTCCCACTTAACACGCTGAGCCACATAGTCCGAGAAGCGCATCGGCTCGCCATCATACTCGAAATGTGCTGGGGTGTCGTAGCGCAACGAGATTACGATAACGCCATTCGATGCATCTTGACCATAGAGCTCGATGGTAGCCTCATCGGCTGGCAGCAGGGTGTTGCTGACTATATCGTCGGGGTCAATAGCCTTCACCTGAGCCTCACTCATGCGTTCGCCATTGACGATATACAAGGGAGGGCGATGCACAAAGACCTGAGCCTGAGCCACACCAACCATCTGCAACAGCGCAAATATCAATAGCAATACTCTCATAACAATGTCAAATACAGAATCTATAACGTGGCAAAACCTCGTTTAGTTTTCACCACCATGTTTTTCATGTCACAAAAGTAGATTTTTCGCCCCACATCTGCAAATTAAGTGCTATCTTTACACTATGATTAACCCTCGTGAGAAGATTTTGCAACGTCTGCGCATGATGCCTATGGTGGTGGCAATGCCCTCAGTCGCAGCGGGCATAGTGCTTGCTGATTGGTTGCGGGTGCCATTGTGGTGTGCGGCTCTGCTCTTTACACTGAGCATGGTGGCAGCATGGCGATGGAGAAATACTCCGCTGACCGTCGCGCTCATGCTCTTGGCAGGAGCTACATCTCTGTCGCTGAGGCGTTCGACCGAGAGCCTCCCCACCCATCATACGACAATGGAACTTAGGCTGGAGCGTCTGACCCACGAAGATGACTCCTTCCGTACGCACCTCGCCCAGATAGTAGCTTACGCCGATGGTGAGCAGATGCGACGTAGCAACTCGACAATAAGGCTCTCGACCCCTCTGTCGGCAGCCTGCTCGGAGGGCGAACATCTGGTGGTGAATTGCAGCGTGCAACCCTTTACCAGCGCGACAAGCTACGGCGACTATCTCCAAAGCAAGGGCATCGCCGGCACAGCAAAGATATGCAACGAGGATATACTTCTTCGCAAGCAGTACTTCTCGTTAGGTGCATGGCTTCAAACACATGCTTTACACCGCATCTCTAAGCTCAACCTAAGTCCCTCGACAAGGAGCATTGCAACAGCTATCAGCGTCGGGCAACGCAGCCACATACCCACAACACAACGTCGTCACTACACCCTCTCGGGCGGAGCACATCTGCTGGCGGTATCGGGTCTGCACGTGGGATTTGTCTTTATGCTCATAAACTTCATTCTGCTACCTCTCGCCGCACTGCCTCATGGTACGCTGTGGCGCACACTATTGGGCTTGGCGATGATATGGTGCTACGCCGCCATGACAGCTCTCTCGCCGTCAGTCATGCGTGCCACTATAATGCTCAGCATACTTCAGCTATCGTTCTTTTTCAGCTCGCGCAGCCGCACCCTCAACACGCTCTGCGCCACCACCTCATTGATGCTTTTGTGGGATGGCAGAATGCTCTACGATGTGGGCTTTCTGCTCTCGGTACTTGCCGTGATAGCCATCGTCGAGTGGGCATCACCGCTATACCACATCTTACGCAGAGATAACGACATCTCAACCTTGCGCTACCAGATTCAACACCCCTTCAAGGGCAGCGTACGCCGTATCGCACGAAACATTCTCGGGTGGATTGCAGGTAGTGTAATCGTGTGCTTTGTGGCAAACATAGCTACACTGCCGTTGGCATCGCTATACTTTGGCGAGTTGTCGCTGTGGGGATTCTGTGTGGGTTGGGTGATGGTGGCTCTGTGCAGCGTAGCCACCACCGTGATGCTCACATGGATATTGATGCCCATACCCCTCTTTGCTCCGGCGGTCGAGTGGACTGTGGAGAGTAGCGTGGGAGCTATGAATGGCATTGCCGAGTGGTGCGCCAACCATAGCCTGATGAGCTTCACACTTAGACTCGACCAGAGCAGTTGCATGCTTATCTACGCTGCGCTCCTGCTCCTAACCCTCGCCTTGTGGAGCATCACCCCGACCCGACGAGATAAAAACCTGTGAGGCTGAGCCATCAACCAACTCCCCAAACCCAAATTCGCAGGTGAGATGTTTGAATTTTCTATTTACTTATCATATCTTTGCACCCCGAATAAAAACACACCACACATGATGAAGATTTTTTACACCATTCTGCTGCTCGTTGTATCCAACATCTTCATGACCTTCGCATGGTATGGTCACCTGAAGCTCCAGCAGATGAAGCTCATTTCCTCGTGGCCTCTCTACATGGTCATCATCTTTTCATGGGTCATCGCCCTTGCCGAGTACTCATGTCAGATTCCTGCCAACCGCATAGGCTTCACAGGCAACGGAGGTCCCTTCACACTCATGCAGTTGAAGGTCATTCAGGAGGTTATCACCCTTTTGGTCTTCACCATATTCTCGACTGTGGTGTTTAAGGGCGAGAGCCTGCACTGGAACCACCTCGCAGCATTCTGCTGTCTGATTGCAGCTGTATATTTTGTCTTTATGAAATAAACAGGTCGAAGCCCTCTTCCACCTCAACACATCGGGCTGCTGTGCCATTTTCAATCCTCGACATGGCTGCCACCACAGGCACCATCACACGTCGCGAACGTGTGTCGAGAGGTTCATTGTCGCTCAGTCCCGTCCAATCGCACACCGCCGCTATGTAGGCTTCTGTGTTATTCTCCGACGCTGGGGCGTAGCGCGAAATCATGCCCCTGATGGTATTCAGCCCATACTTCTGATGGTAGGTGTCGAGCAACACAAACATAGCTCTATACCCCCACGCCATCGTACGAAACTGCTTGAAGGCACTATCCTGCGACGGTTGCACCTCGCCCTGATAGCAAACCTTCGAGTGGCGTATATTTCCCGGATTACAATTATCTATTCCTCTGCTCATTTTCAATCTCCTTAGTTACTCTGCCTGCCACGAAGCCACGCAGATAATCCAACAACTTAGAATCGCTTATTCGACAGGCATTCTCCAAAAACGACCACATCTCCACACCACACACAAAGCCCGCAAAGAGCTTTGTGAGGTTGAGCTCCATGAAGTCCAACATCTGGGTATCAATCAGATAAGCCATACACACCGCCACTATGGTGAAGCCCAACTTCTGAGCCGTGTGCCACGCCTCGTGGCTTGAGAAGTACCATGCTCGACCCTCCTTGCGGGCATCGGCACGCGATGCCAACACCCCCGTCACAAAGTCAAAGCCGATAAATCCCACCACACACCACACAAGCGGCATCACGGGTGCGAATAGCGCCACCAGCGCCATCGCACACCCACTAAAATATTTGAACAAAGCCGCCATCACAACTGCATCGATTTAATACATTCTCCTTCGGGTTGTACTCCGAAATCTCCTCGACGTGGTCGTTCAGATAATCCGACAAGGCTCTCAGCGCGGCATGCGCTCTGGTCTTGATGGCTCTCAGATGCTCCTCCCTGAGGCTCGCCTCAGCCACTTTGCTCGATGCTCCCGCTGCCACCGTGAGTCCCAACTGCGAAGTCACGGCATTCAGGCGTGGCTGCACCAGCAGACGGGTGTAGAGCGCCACCGTAGGCTTCAGATACTCATCGCGAAGCTCCTTATATCGACTCAACGTCACTGCCCCCAGCAGAGCCTCACCCACAACGGGCTTCACCCATCGCCTTACGGCCGTTGCAATATCTACCTCACCAATATTCTCTGCCGCAACATATCCGCCATCGGAGAAGGCTAAGGCTATCACCTCGGCAGGGGTTACAATACTACTATATTTCATACTATCCTATCTTTGTTACGTTATATTTGGTTATCTGCGACAGGTACTGCTGCTGCGTCTCATCTTCTGTATCGTAGTCCAAGCCGTCGGCCTTGCGTGCCTCCCACACCTTCATGTAGATAGGCTTTGAACGTGTCGGTGGACGGTTGATAATCTCCAACGACGAAGCATCGACACCCAACAACTCGGCAATAATCTGCTTCACGGGCGCAAGCAACTCCTCCTGCTCGGCAAGAATGACTGTATTGAGAGCCACCTCGTACTCGTGCAAGATGCGTTCGGCGCTGAAGCCAGCCGAATAGTCCAATCCACTGAGCGAACGGAACCATGAATGTGCTATGACAATGTCGCTTGTGGCTTGGTCGTGCAACTCGCTCCAGTCGCCCTCGTTGCGCGACTCCACAGGTATAAAGCGTGTGTTATCATGTTCCTGACCCTCCTTGACCACGAACATCACCTGCCCAGGATTGCCCGCAAAACGACGTTCGGCGGTCTGCACGATGCGCTCTGCCTCCGCCTCGCTACCCATCGAGGCATCAATCATCATCACACCCGAGAGCTGGAACGAATTATCCAATCGCGAGATGTTCCAACAATCGGTCTTATAGGCTATCGCCGACACACCCATGCCGGCTATGTATTTCGGCACGCCGTAGTGTGCGAACATAGGCTCATACTCCTTGTAGTGCACTATGCTACGCAACGAGCCATCGTTCTGCTTCTCGAAGCGAGGGTAGAGGGGCAGTATCTGCGCCTCCTCCTGACGGTAGCGTGACCAATCGTGATGCAAAATTACATGCTCACCATCGCGCGACAGACGGCAACGCGACGCGTCCTGATGATACAACGCAAGAAACGAATGCTCCTCATCGGTCACAATCTCCAAGAAGGCATTACCCATCAATGCCTTATCGAATGCCAAGCGGCAAATCACCCTGCGCAACGTATCACCCTCGCCATTTGCTCGCTTGACCAGAGCACCCAACAACGGCTCCTGCTCATCATAGGAGAAGCCCTTGCCGGCTATGTAGTCGGCTTTGTCGTTGATTATACGACGGTGCGTAGTTGAACGACGCGACATCAGCGACAAGGCACTTGGCATCATATTGTCATCGCCCCAGCGCCAAAACTTATCGTTTTGCACCACCGCCGACGACATTGCAAACAGAGGCTCTGGCGAACGATTACCCACCGCAACAAGGCTTTTGGTTACTGTTTTTTCCATACTTCTTTCAAGTTTAGTTTTAGAATCTTCTTACACTATCGCCGACTGCACATCGCACGAGGTAAGCGTCAGCGTTATGCGAGGTGGAAAGTTGAGTTCCTTGCCTGAGAGGAATTGCAACTGCTTGAGTCGCAGCGCCTGCTCGAACTGAAACCTCTTGCTCCACCCAATCCACAACACCTCACCCGTAGCCATCTCGACACGTGCCACGACACCCTCGACGGCACACCTCTGCATAAAGTCGGCATCGAGCCATGCAGCCGCCTTGTTGCGAGCCGCACAGAGGGTGAGCGTGTGTTGCACGCTCACCAATCCCTCCTTTACGGAAAACAGCTCCTCATACGACGAGCTATCGTCCTCCAACTCAACACTTATGCCTTCTCCCGCTACCGCCTCCTGCATCGAGTGCAATCCGCCTACGGGAAAAAGCTCGGCAGCCACGACACCTCCTATCGGTTTATAAGTCTTCTCTGCCATGGCTCACAAGTGTTACGCTATGGGCAAATTAATACCTGCGCATACCAACTCCTCGTCCAAGATTTCGCAACCGATGGCAAACACGGCACGCTGGCGGTTCTCCATCTCGTCAGGGTTGTACCACATACGCACCTCTGAACCTGGACTGTCGGCTGTGTTCACTGCCATCACGAGGTTGCGACGGTCGGTGAAGATGACAAAGTCGTTCGAGAGTTTCGACGATGTGATTGATGGCTCGAGGTTAATCTCGATGACAGGGAAGCCGTGGAACATCAACTGCTTGCGACCATACTGCGTATCAGCATAGGCAGCCTCGCCGAAGTTACGATTGAGGTAAGCCTCATAGTACTGATAAACGCTTGGAGATACGAAGAACGCCACCTCGCCATCAGCAAACAAACCCTTCAAGCGTGGGCTTGCGTTCTGGATTAAGTTATCAAGCACAACGGTAATTGAGTTATCACCAAGCTCTGTATCGAGGTCGTCGTATGCGAAGTGCAACTGCTTGGCAGCAATGCGCTCGTGAAGGATCTTCAACAAGCCGTCGAAGCTGGTGTAACCCGTGTTGTATGTACCACTCTTGTCGCCCAACCAGAGGTTCATGCGAATGCTGTCGGCGATTGCACGACGGAACAACTCAGTCTCGGCAACCTCAAGCTCGGTACCCGACAAATCCTCCATGTTCACGTCGGGACGGTTGGTGATGAGCTCGAATATTGTTGAGAAGTAATCGCTTGCCGAGAATGAATTTTCAGCCTTCACGCGCGACATAGGAATAGTCTTCTGATAGTGGGTTGTCTTCACGCCACCACTCCATGACGAGTGCTCATCGAAAGGTGTGAGTACATTACCCTGGCGGTCCCACATCTGCACGACTGTAGGCATCGGCATGTTGTAGAGGATTCTGATACCGAGCGACTCGGCTGAAGGACCCGTCAATAACGGACGGAAAAAGATTGTCTCAAGGTCGTGACCTGTGTAGTTCTTTGGATTTACAATAATGTTTGACATAATTAAAAAGTTTTTAAGGTTTGTTTAATGTTGTTTTGTTTAACGTTATGTTATCGGCTAAAAGCCTTAGCATCATCTATATATGCCTGTTGGTTTGAGGATGAGTATGACGGGTTCATCAACGGATCCTCCACCGCTTTCAGCGTTGTGGACTTGAAGCGTCGCTGACCTTCGTCGAATGCCACCGCAGAACGGCTCTGCTTATTTGCCGAGAGAGCCTTCACCTCGCCTGCCGTAGCCGATGGCTCTGCCGACATAGGCTGTTCTGAGGCGGGCTGCTCTGGAGTGGGCTGTTCTGGGATAGTGTTACCGTCACCATGCTTTGCGTGACGCTTATCATGACGCTTATCATGACGCTTTTGATGACGCTCCTCACCACGCTCCGACTTGCCGTCCAGCCAATCGCTCCAATGGTAGGCTAAGCGCGAGAAGAAATAACGCAACAACTCGCCCAAAGCCGTATGCACCACACGCTTCACCTGCTTCTGCACGTCGGACTTTGCTGCTGGCGATGCATTAGCCGCTGCCAAAGGTGTTACGGGCATCAATGCGCCACCCTCCTCCGACACCGTATCGGGCAACTGCACACCCTGAGCTATTGTGTCGATGATGGTGTCAGCAAGACCCATCTCGATGGTCTCCTCGGCTGTGAGCCAGCGTCCCTCGCCATTATTCTCTGCCATCAGCGCTGCATACTCCGCCGCATCGCCACCCGAGTGCTGGGCATAGAGCTGCGCCAATCTCTCGTCGGTCTTCTTCAACAGCTCGATACGAGCCTCCAACGACAAAGCATTACCCTCGATTGAGCATAGCGAACGATGAATCAGATACATGGCGTTGCTTGAAATCTCACGACACCCCTCGTCGGCAGCCTGCGCAATGATTGTTGCCGCCGAAGCCGTGTAGCCGTAACAACGTGTGGTGACATGGGCATCGAGTGAGCGCAGAGCCTCGTAAATAAGCAATGCGTCATTCACATCACCTCCCGTCGAACGTATGTTCACCACCACATGCTGTGCTGCCACCTGAGTGATGCGCTCCACCTCGCGACGGAATGCCTCGTAAGTAGCCACGCCCGACGAGCCGACGCTATCCTCGCGCTCTACGCCAATCGTACCTTCGATGTCGATAAAACATGTCTGTGCTTCGTTTCTAATTGTGATTTTGGTTTGCATAATTTTCTGTTTGTTAATCATTTAATGTTCTTACAAATCGGCACAAGGCACTCTGTGTTGCCACATCGTAGCCCTCCACCGCCTCCAAATTGTAGGTTGCACGTTGCCCCGAAAGATTCAACACGAATGTCGAACGCAGATTTGCCTCGTCGCTCTCCCACTCCGCCAGCGACACAAGCTCCAGCGGCGTGAGGTGCAATCTCAGACGTACACGACTACGCTTGGCAATCTGCTGTAATTCCTCATCGTAGTATTGGTGCAGACCCTTCAGGTTGTCGCGGTCCTCGAAGCATAGCGTGCTTAGGTTGGGCATATGAAATACCGACAAAGGATATCGCGCATCGTATGAAGGAAAGCTCCAACGATAAGGCGAGCTCAGCGATGTCAAACCTATATACGACACCACACGCGGCGACACCGACCCCACCAAATTGGCATCGCGGTCCCCCACCTGCATCACCCATGCATCGGGGGCTCCTGCATAGGGCTGTGTCGAGAGTGT
Source organism: Alistipes sp. (assembly GCA_017424405.1). GTDB lineage: Bacteria > Bacteroidota > Bacteroidia > Bacteroidales > Rikenellaceae > Alistipes. Next base: position 43,615 of record JAFPAD010000020.1, on the reverse strand, counting down.
AGGTGTGAAGAGAGGATTCACCCTCTTATGCTCGCCTGCCGCCGTTGCTCTCGACTCAATATCCACGCTCCACTCACCCAGTGGCTTCTCAGCCTGAGCATTAAAGCGAGCCACAGCGCCATCTCCCTCCAAGCGATAGGCTAAGGTGACACGGTCGTTTTCGCCCAGCGCCAAATCCTCCACCTCGATGGGTGACGACAAATCAACCTTATGACTCCAGTCGTGCTCATCGCCACGATAGAACTCATCGCGCGGCATGATATAGACCTTACGCGCCGCCTCGTCGGTGTAGATTCTCAGGTTGAACATCTGTTGCAGCGCCTCCACCACTTCGACGAGCTTCATATCATGCGCCGCCACATCTTTGAACGTCAAAGCTGAGCCATAGGCTGGCGAGGCTGTGAATATGGGTCGCATGCGACACTCCTCCGAGAGAGTTATCCGCTGTCCCGGTTCTGCACCATGCAGGTAGATTTGGTTGAAGTTCTTGCCCGACGGAGTCACCACTTCAGGAGGCGACTGCACCGTTACCTCCACCACAGTCTGCCCCTGCTCGCTGATATGACCTTCGTAGATTGCCCATTCGCCCGTGTATACTGTCACCCTGCCATCTACTCCAATCTTGAACAATATGCTCGACATCGTAGAGTTTCCCGAGGGTGTCGAGAATCGAAACTTGCTACCCACATCATTGCTAACCACCACTTGCGACGAGCCTCGACTACACACCAATCGGTAAGTTGCGCCATCTTCATGATCGAAGACCATACACAGATACTCCATGTTTGGCTGCAACGACATTCGTTTGTCGGTGAATGGGTTAGCCACGTTAAACTGCACGTCGCAGCCCTCGCCCAAGTAGATTGCGTCGAAACACTTCAATCTCTTCTTCGACAAAATGCGATAGTCGGTGGTGTACTTCAAGTGGAACTCAAAGCCCACGTTCTGAGTTGTTGGCGGACTATAGACCACACCCCTCTGGTCGGAAATCTTCAACGACGAGTTGTTGCAATAGAGCCCCTCACCCTCGGTTGTCTGCACCACATTTCCGAGCGACGATGTGAGCACCTGCGATGTGAGCCACACACGCCCCATAGCATCTGCCGTAGCCTGTGCCGTCGATGTACGTCCCGCCTCAAAGCCTGCAAAACTCTTCAGGCGCGTCACCACAGCCTCACCTGCATTCACGTAGCGACCACTCATCAGCAAGCGTTTGTAATGATTGTTCTCAATCCACTCTCCCGCCAAAGTGTAGCCCTCACGTGCAGCTGCCGCCTCAACAAGGTGCGGTATCGAGATAAACGGATAGTAATCAGCTACGGTCATCACGCGTTCCGGAGGATAGAGGCTGTTCTGGTCATAGGGCACCTTGTAGTCGTCGTAGCACACGGGCAGAAATCTCACATACGCCTTCTCGTTCCAGCTCTGGATAATGGTATCGCCGTCCAACGTCGCCTCATACTCCAACGCCTCACCCAACTTCGTGCGTGCCGCACTATCAATCCAATCACTCGCCCCCGAACGCACCCCGATAATGTAGTGCAGCACACCATCACGCTGCTCCATCGCCTCCAGCACAGCCACGCCACGCATCAACAGCACCCCGTCGAGCAGAATCTCCGCCTCATGCTTGCGGGCATTGAAACCCTCTGCCGCACAAGGGTCATTCGCCATCATCATCAGGGCATCGTTCTCCACCGTCGAGGGTAGCTCCAATTTCAACGAGCGCCCCTTGCGCAGACTTGCTATATCCGCCGTCTGCGCCACGTCCAGCTGGAACACCTCGCTGGGCAAAGTGTAACCCTCCTTGAGCTGACACCGCTTGCCATCTAAAATCACCTCTACCATAACTTCACGCCCTCCTCGGCAGCTCGCACATCGACCTCAATCATTCCCATCTCGCCACACTCCGCAGGCATCACTCTGTCGGTCAGCAAGTTCACCCTCTGCAACTCGCCGCCCTCAACCAGCCACAACTGCTCCGACGAGAGTATCCGTCCCAGCGCCTCAATCTGCGCCTTGGGCTCGTATGCCGATATGAGCTTCAACTCATTCTCGCTCTCCAGCGCTGCCGCCTCACGACCCCACACACTCTCCATGTGTTTGCGTGTAGCCTTTATCAACACCCCCTTTCGCAACGGGAAGGTATAGCACTCGGGGGCGCGCCACTCGTTCAGCCACACCAAACGACGTGCTCCACTAAGGTTTGGTTTGATGTCGTAGTTCAACTCGGCAACGCTCTGACCATCAACCTTGATGGTCACCTTCAACCCATCGACACTCTCACCCAAACCTTGCGCCGTCACCGCCACCGCACACTGACCTCCCGACGCTGGGGAGAACGACACCCTTTCACTCCCCTTGCCAGAACTCTCCACCACGACCTCGACCACCATATCGGGATAAGCGAAATAGCTTATTATGTCGAACTCGTCGCATGCCATTGTGCGGTAAGGCAACTGCGAGGTGAGCAACTGCCACGCCTGCTCGAGGTCCACTTTAGCAGCCATGAAACGTCGTACCGCCGAGCTCACGCCATCGACCTCGACCTTCACATATATCTGCTGATTAAGCTCTACCTCGCCACACTGCACCACCCTCTCGGGCATCTTCAACTGCATCTGCCCACGCACGTATGGGGCTATGTCAATCTGGGCTGTTGTCACCCCGTACAACATCTTCTTGCCTATGACCTTCTGGGTCTGGGCATTTATGATTTTAACCTCCACATCGTGCGCTTCGGCTTCGGTGTCGAAGGCATATAGGAGGGGCTCCCGAAAGCTCGCGTAGGCTTCGGGAATAGACGTAAATTTCATATTCTCAATATTTTACTGATTTAGTACTTGATTTTCTTCAAATGGTTCCACTCGCTAAAAGAATGTCACCACATCGGCTGTTGCCGTCACCACCAACTCGCCGTGCGTCGAGTGGGTCTTCGAGTTGTTGCCCATCTTCAGATTATTCACCGCCACCACTCGTTCGTGCTGCGACACCGAGGCAAATATCTCAATCACCTCGTCCTCCATCTGCTTCCATTTTTGGTTGCGTTGCTGACCCGTGAACTTGGCTCCTGCGTGCATCAGGTGCAGCTTCACGGCGTAGGTCACCTTGCCATGCTTGCGCCCCTCGATTGACGAGAACTGCGGAGGCACTAGCCATAGCGCAGGATACGATTTCACCGCCACAGGCATCTGCTGCTCCTCGTCGGAGTGGAACATGTAACCGCCCTTCGTTGCCGCCTGCTCAATCGCTTCAATAATTACTTCTCTGTTCATAGTTAAGTGTGTTAAGGTTGGGAGTCGCAATTTTTTACGACCCAAAAGTTGTTTATAATTATGTTGATAGTTTATTAATTAATGTTGATATAGTTTTTAGCTAATGGCTGCAATCAGCTCTTCCTATGCGACTTACCACCATATAAAGGAGTGTTAATAACCACTATAACCCGCCCTGTCGTTTTGTTAAGAATAACTACTTTAACCATATTTAACACGTTCAATATTTTAACCTCACCCGATTTATAGCCAAATTTAACACTTTTGCAAGTTTTCGCTCCATTTCGCGCATTACACTCGCTTATTCAGCGTATTACACCTTTTTGCAGCATTGTGTCTTACATCGAATCACAGTGCAAATATAATACATCAATTAGCGTTTGTCAAGTATTTTAACCATAAAAATTCAATTATTTGTTAATTAATTTAACCTACTTATTATAAATCCCCTAATTAACAACCACTTACAAAGCACAAAAAATTTAACTTTCGCCATCACCAACTTACTCTCTTTGCGAAAACCCACCCATTTCGCAACAAACGTCACAAAAGAGTTGCGATAAATCAGATTATATTGCTATATTTGTCGGTTGTATGCGCACGCTGCGCGCGTATTTACGTCGCACACGTATGCAGGAGGATGAGAAATTTCTCATGAAAGGGAAGGATTTGCCGACCGAGCATAACGACAAAAACCAACAACCGAAAGGCGCAGAGGGTGTGGAATTTTTAGGCTTGCGATGGGCGGGAAACCGCAGCATACTTGACGTATGTGAGGATTTGCCGACCGAGCGTAACGACAAAAACCAACAACCGAAAGGCGCAGAGGGTGTGGAATTTTTAGGCTTGCGATGGGCGGGAAACCGCAGCATACTTGACGTATGTGAGGATTTGCCGACCGAGCATAACGACAAAATTACCACCCTATGCGACTTTACAACTGCGACTTTGCAAATAGAACGATATGTTAGAAAAATTAGCCAAACAAACTGCCATCTATGGCATCAGCACGATTGTCGTGAGATTCTTGAGCTATGTGCTCACGATTCTCTACACCCGTGTGTTTGGTCAGGCGGCATACGGCATTGTTACTGATGTCTATGCACTCATTCCATTTGCGTTGGTGCTACTCTCGATGGGCATGGAGTCGAGCTACTTCCGCTTCTCGGCTAAGGCTGAAGCTGAAGCTGAAGGGGGTAGCGACGAGGAGATAAAGGCTCGCAAACGCCATCTGTTCGCCACCACATGGGGCGCAACGCTTCTCACGTCGGCTATATTCTTTGCCGTTGTGGCACTCTTCCGCAAGGAGGTCACACACCTGATGGGCGAGGCTTATCACGGTCACGAGGAGTATATCATGATGGTTGCCGCCATCATCTTCTTCGACGTGGCTTCCATGATACCCTTCTCACGTCTGCGTGAGCAGGGCAAGGCTCTGAAGTTCGTCTTTCTGAAGGCGAGCAATGTGGTTATCAACGTAGGTCTAAACCTCACGCTGCTGTGGGCAGGCTTGTTCGAGAGCGAATTTGGTGTGGGTTGGGTCTTTGTCACCAACCTTGTGGCAAGTGTGGCAACATTCCTGATGGTACTTCCCTCCACCGAACGCACGCTGCCTCACATCGACCGCCGCCAGCTACGTCGCATACTTGCCTACTCGCTACCTCTGCTGATTGGAGGCGTGGCAGGCACTGCCAACGAGTTCATCGACCGTCAGATGATTAAGTATATCATTCCCGACGATGCCATGGCACAGCTCGGCGTCTATGGCGCTATCTGCAAGATTGCCGTTGTGATGACTCTCTTTACACAGATGTACCGCATCGCTGCCGAGCCATTCTTCCTCTCGAACTTCACCAAGGAGCAGTTCGTAGAGTCGAATGCTGCGGCGCTGAAGTATTTTGTCATGTTCTCGATGATGATATTCTTGGGCATTGCTCTCTTCCGCGATGTGTTCGCCTTGATTGTGGGACGCGACTTCCGCGAGGGTATCTTCATCTTGCCCGTCATCTTGGGCGGCAATGTCTTGGCGGGTGTGTGGCTCAACCTCTCGTTCTGGTACAAGAGGGAGGAGAAGACCCGCTTCGCCATCTACGTCACCTTTGTGGGATTGCTCTTCACCATCGCCATGAACCTGCTGCTGTTGCCTCGCTGGGGTTACTACGGAGCTGCGTGGGCACGCTTGGTGGCAGAGGGAGCAATGGTAGCCGTGAGCTACTATCTCAACCGCCGCTTCTTCCCTACGCCCTACAACGTGCGACGCATGGTTGAATATGTTGTGCTGGCGCTGGTGCTCTACTTCGCAAGCGAGTGGATACTCTCGGTTTTGGGTAAGGGTTGGGCGATGTGGAGTATCAACCTTATGCTCTTCGCATCATACGCCCTGTATGCTGTGTGGCGCGAGAAGATTAACCTGCCAGCTATGGCACGTTCAGTTTTGAAACGTAAATAAAACCTATAACACTATGAAAGTAAAGATTGTAAACCATTCGCGCTTTGCGCTTCCCGAGTATCAGACCCCGCTGTCGGCAGGTCTTGATATACGTGCCAACCTCGACGAGAGCATCACTCTCCACCCGTTGGAGCGTGCCCTCGTACCAACAGGCTTGTTCGTTGAGCTTCCTGAGGGTCACGAGATGCAGATACGCCCACGCAGTGGCTTGGCAGCCAAGCATGGCATCACCGTATTGAACTCTCCAGGCACCATCGACGCCGACTATCGTGGCGAGATTAAGGTCATCTTGGTAAACCTTAGCAACGACGCCTTCATCATCGAGCCAGGCGAACGCATTGCGCAGATGATTGTAGCACGCTACGAGCAGATTGAGTGGGAGAGCGTCGAGGAGTTGGGCTCCACCGAGCGCGGTGCAGGCGGCTTCGGCTCAACAGGCAAGTAGGCGGGAGGAATTCAAAATTCAAAATTCAAAATTAAGAATTGAAAATTTCTCTGTTGGTGTCAGCCTAAACGCGGCAGATGAATTTTTGGAAATAGGGCACAGCGCAGACGGAGGGTTAAAAAATGGTGACCTTTTGACCCTCAAAAGTGCGAACGCAACCATTTTACCGACGACAAGCTGTGACCCCGAAAATTTATCACCGCGCGGTTTTAATCCGCATTCGCGGCTTTTCCTCCTCGCGGCTCGGCAAAGTGTGCAAGCCCCCTCTGCTCTCGCTCCGCAGCGTCGGTTGGCTCCACCTTTTAGCGGCAAAAGGTGGAAGAAAGAAATATATTTCTTAATACAACGAAAGAACAAAGATGAAAAAACTAATAATAATCCTTCTTGCCTTTATGGCGGTAGCCTGCGGCGAAAAACCTGTGGAGAACGCCGAGGTGAAACTCACAACCACTATGGGCGATGTTACAGTGCGCCTGAGTGACCTCACCCCTACACACCGCGACAACTTTCTACAACTCACCGAGGAGGGCTACTTCGACGGTCTGTTGTTCCACCGCGTCATTGGCGACTTCATGATTCAGGGCGGCGACCCCCGCACCCGCAACATCTCGGGTAGCGAGTTCGACGTCTATGGCGAGGAGACGGGCAACCCACGTTATTGGGAGAAGATTCCTGCCGAGATTCACTTCCCACAGCTCTACCACCGTCGTGGTGCGTTGGCTGCGGCACGTGAGGGCGACGCAGTGAATCCCGACCGCAAATCATCACGCACACAATTCTACATCGTCTGGGGTCGCACCTTCGATGCCCAGCAGCTCTCACGCATGGAGCAGCACCTTGCCATGCAGGGCATAGCTCTGCCCGACTACGTTCGTGAAACCTACATGAACGAGGGCGGCACACCCCACCTCGACGGACAATATACGGTCTTTGGCGAGGTTGTCGAGGGCTTGGATATTGTAGAGAAGATTCAGGGTGTCGTGACAGACGACATGGATCGTCCTTTGGAAGATGTTAGAATCATCAAAGCCGAAAGAGTAAAATAAATTAACTAAACCAAAAATTGGTTAACAATAGCTATTTTGAGGCTGGTCGCAGATTGAGGGTGCGCAGCATACTTGGGCGTATGTGAGCAACCCGAAATCAAGCCAGACGCCAAAAGAGCATTGTTTGACAATTTTTATACAATTATGCGTTTTGCCGATATAATAGGACAGGTAGAGCTGAAGCGTAAACTCGCCGAGAACATCGACCGAGGTCGCATCAGCCATGCCCAGCTCTTCACGGGCGAGGCAGGTGTGGGTACGCTACCACTTGCCATAGCCTATGCTCAGTACCTCAACTGCCCCAACCGCAAGGATGGCGACTCGTGTGGCGAGTGCCCCAGCTGTCGTCAGATAGGCGAGCTGGCTCACCCCGACCTTCACTTTGTCTTCCCCGTAAACAAGCAGGGCAAGAAGAGTGGCGAGGTTGTGCTCAGCCGCGACTTCATGCCTCAGTGGCGTGAGATAGTTGCCCAGACGGGTGGCTACTTCACCCGCGAGCAGTGGTTCGAGCAGTTAGACTTGGGCAAGACTTTGCAGGGTATCATCTCGGCAAAGGAGGCGGACGAGATTGTACGCAACCTCTCGTTCAAGAGCTTCGAGTCGGAGTACAAGATTGTCATCATCTGGCATGCCGAGAGCATGAACGAGGAGGCGGCAAACAAGATTCTCAAAATATTGGAGGAGCCATGGTCTAAGACCCTCTTCCTGCTTATCTCGGAGCGTCCCGACCGCTTGCTGCGCACCATCACCTCGCGCACGCAGGAGGTTGCTGTGCCTAAGATTGACACCGCCTCGCTTGAGAGCATTGCCCGCCACATCACCGACCCCATGCAGCGCCAAAACATGGCACGTTTGTCGAGTGGTAACCTCATTGAGATGCACCGCTTGGCTATGGGCGACGAGGACTCCTCACGCAAGGAGGCTTTCGACCTCTTCTGTCGCCTGATGCGTCTGTCGTACAACAACAAGCACCTCGAACTCATCGAGTGGGCTGACGAGGTGGCTACGCTCACCCGCGAGCAGCAACGCTCACTGCTGAATCACTCGGCTCGTCTTCTGCGCGAGAGCTATATGCTACACGCAGGACTTGGCTCGATAAGCTACCTGTGGGGTGAGGAGGCAGCCTTCTGCTCGAAGTTTGCGCCCTACATCGGCAACCAAAATGTGGAGTATATCTTGGGCGAGATTGAGCTTGCTCTGCGCCAGATAAACCAAAACGGCAACGCCCGTATAGTATTCACTCACTTCGCTCTGGCGGTGAGTAAGACCATAAACAAATTGTAATGAGACACCGCGCAACACTCCTTCTGGGTGGCAACAAGGGCAACATGCCTGCCACCTTTCTTCGCACCCTCGAGCTTCTGGCGGAGCGTGTGGGGGAGGTTGTCGCCTCATCACAGATATACCGCAGCGAGGCTTGGGGCTTCGACTGCGAGGAGGAGTTTTCCAATCAGGCGGTGGAGGTCATCACACCTCTCGAACCAGAGGCTCTGCTCGATGCCACGCAATCCATCGAACAGGAGCTTGGTCGCAACCGCACACAGGAGTTAGAACAAAAGAGTCTTTCGGGCGTGCGCTACTGCTCACGCACCATTGACATCGACATAATGTTTTACGACGATGAGGTCATCTCAACCCCACGTCTTACCGTGCCCCATCAGCTTATGCACCTGAGGGAGTTCGCCCTCGAGCCGCTGCTGGAGCTGGAGCCACAGAGAGTACACCCACAGCTGGGTCTCTCGATAAAGGAGTTATACGAAAATTTGAAACGATAGAGATATGAAACGCACACTTATAATCATCTGCACCGCCCTTGCCGTAAGCCTTATGTGGGGTTGCTTCAAAGATGTTGTCGATTACACCATCTACAACACCGCCATCTACGAGCAGAAGAGCACCGACGGCAGCTACCTTCCCGCAACCGACGTTGAGACCTACGCCTATTGGGTCGATACCACACAGTGGACCATCAAGTCGTGGGACGACGCTGTGGCGCACCGCATCACCAACAAAATCACAGGTGAGACGATGGATACACCCGATGCCTTTGGCTCGTTCAACGCCTCGGAGGAGTACCAAAGCAGCATTCGCCTCGATAAAAAGGTGTCGATGATTGTCATGGTATGTCCCGAGACTCAGATATATGCCTACCGCAAGTATGTGCTCCCTGAGAATTTGGGCGAAGTGCTCACCAAACTCTACATCACCACATGGCGCGCCTCACACAACGTTGCGGGCTGGCGTGTGGTCAATCAATACTATACCCCAACCACCGACAACAAATAAGTAGCCTAATAAATTTACACGCGATGATACGTAAACCACTACATATGTCCCTGCTCACACTCTGTGTGATTATACTCTTTGCAGGAGCCTTTTTCACTCGTTGTGCCTCGATAGGTACACCTTCGGGCGGTCCACGCGACTCTATTCCACCAGCGGTGCTGGGTGCTATGCCTGAGCTCTACACCACGCAGTTCAACGATGATAAGATATACATCACCTTCAACGAGTATGTGCAGCTCAAGGACCAGCAGAAGGAGCTCTACACCTCACCTCAGATGAAGAAGCCACCCAAGTTGTTGTTGCGAGGCAAGAACCTCATCATCGAGCTTGTAAAGGACTCACTTTCGCCCAACACCACCTATGCCATAGAGTTTGGTGCTACGGTGGCTGACAACAACGAGGGTAACCCTCTGCACGGCTTGCGCTACGTGTTCTCGACGGGTGATAGCATCGACTCGATGCTCATGTCGGGCTACACCGAGGATAGCCACAAGGGCGACTCTTTGGGACGTGCCTTCATCTACTTCTTCGAGGCTGACTCCATCGAGAAACATGAGGAGTATGACTCTACCATGTTCAAGTACAAGCCTTCGAAGATTGCCCGTTCGCAGAAGAATGGCATCTTCATTGCCCAGAACCTCAAGCCGGTGAATTATCGTGTCTATGCCTTCTGGGACAGCAACGATAACCAGACCTACGAGCCTTCGATTGACAAGGTGGGCTTCCTCGACCAGGAGTATAACCCTGCGCAGATGCCACCGTTTGCGATGTGGTACGATTCGTTACGTCGCTACCCTTCGGCAGACCCTCAACTCTACTTCCGTATGTTCCAGGACGTGAGCTTTGCGCGTCAAAACTTGCAGGAGTCGAAGCGTACCGACTGCCACCGCATCGAGCTTCAGTTCTCGGCGGCAAATCCCGAGATACGTGAGCTAACCATCGACGGCGTGCCCAACGATAAGATTATCATCGAACCTATAACACGTGGACGCGACACGTTGGCATTGTGGCTCAACGTACCCTCTGAGAGCCTACCCGACACGCTTCACACCCACATCACCTACCTCAAGCACGACTCGGTGCGAGTGTTGCAGGAGCATAGTGAGGATTTGAAGCTCGTATGGCGACTCATTGAGACCCGTGAGCAGGAGCGTGAGCGCGAACGCTTGGAGAAGGAGAAGAAGAAGGCTGAAGACGAGGGCAGAGAGTGGATTGAGCCCGAACGCCCCTCTACGTTCCAGTTCGACAACCTAAGCAAGAGCATCGAGGTTATTCCCGACGAGTACATCACCTTGGGCTTTGCTACGCCACCCACACGCTTCGACTCTACCCGCTTCGAACTTATCTCGTGGGGTGAACAGAAGGATACCTTGAAGGAGAGCATCATCTTCATGCCCGACTCTATCAGCCCACGCAAGTGGCATCTGAAGAGCAAATGGGTGAAGGAGCGCAAGTATCAGCTCCACATACCTACCGACGCCCTTGCCGACATCACGGGAGAGGGCAACGACTCGCTCGATATCAACATCGACGTTGCCGACATCGACAAGTTTGCCACACTCGTCCTCGACGTGAAGCCTGTGGCTGTGGGCGATGAGTATCTGCTACAAATCACCGACGACAAAGGTAAGTTGGTGCGTGAGATACAACACCTCGGCGCAGGCAAGCACACCATAAGCTACATTCCTGCACAGGACCTCAAGATGCGTATCATCGAGGATAAAAACCGCAACGGACGCTGGGACGGAGGTAACATGGTTGAGCGTCGTCAGAGCGAACGTGCCGAGTTCTACAAGAACGACCAAGAGGAGGAGCTCTTCACCACCAAGACCGGTTGGGAGTTTGAGTTCACGCTCGACATGAACAAGCTCTTCGCCCCAATCAGCATGGAGCAGCTCATCGAACGCCTCGACAAGCGCGAGATGCAACGCCTGATAAAGGCTGAGGAGGAGCGCAAGAAGGCTCTGATTGAGAAGGCAAACGAACATAACCACAACCACAACAGCTCAGGCGGCATGGGTAGCATGGGAGGCATGCTCGGAGGTGCTGGCGGCATGCTCAAAGGCGCAGGTGGACTATTTTAATTAACCGACTATGAAAAAACAACTTATATATCTATCGCTGTTGCTGTGCGCCACCCTTATGTGCGCCACAGCCTCGGCGCAACACACATTCGGAGTATCGGGAGGCTTAGGCACCTCCAACGTGCGCTTCTATCCCTTGCAGGAGACCAAGTCGTTGATTGGTTGTGCTAACTACGGTCTTTCGTGGCGTTACTACTCGTTGCCTCGCTTCGTGGGAGCTGTGGGAGTCGATTTGGAGTATATGCAGCGAGGCTTCTCGTATGGTTACTCTTATATTCGCATTCCCGACGAGGAGAGTGGCACCGAGAAGCGCGAGTACTCATACTTCAATCGCAACATGAACACCATCATGCTCCCCATCGTATGGCAGCCCCATGTCTATCTGGCAAAGAACCACGTACGTCTCTACCTTGAGGCAGCCCTCACCTTCTCGTTCAACTTTGGCGGTGAGTGGAACTACGACAACGACGACAGATTCCACATGGCGGGCGAAAAAGGCGACTACAACTGGCGCATCGAGCGCGACAACCATTGGAACTACGGATTGGCAGGCGGTGGTGGCTTTGCGTTGCTGTTCGGACGCTACGAGCTGGGCTTCCGTGCCCGCTACTACTTCGGCTATGCCGACCTGATGCGTAACCGCAACAAGTACTACAACAACGCAACCGACGGCGCAGAAAACCCATTCTCGCTCTCGCCTTTGCGTTCGCCGATAGACAACATCAACCTCAGCGTTACCCTTGCCTATCGCTTCAACAAAGATGGCTTCACCGAGTGGTACTACAAGCCTAAGCGTCAGAAGCGTTCACGCGAATTCAATTTCCAGCAATCAACTTCAAAGAAATAAAAATTCAAAACTAATATGGAACAACAAACAACCACACGTCAGCAAAAAATTGCTCGACAGATTCAGCGCGATATCGCCGAGATTCTACAACGCGACGGAGCTGCCATTGCCGCAGGCTCGATGATTACCGTAACGACCGTTCGTGTATCGCCCGATTTTGGCTATGCTAAGGTCTACTTCAGCATCTTCCCATTCAACAAGAGTGGCGAGGTTATGGAGGCTTTGGAGAAGAACAATTGGCTCCTGCGCCGTGAGCTTGGCAAGCGTATCCGCAACCAGCTCAAGGTAGTGCCTGAGTTGCAGTTCTTCCTCGACGATTCGTTGGAGTATATCGAAAATATCGACACTCTGCTCAAGGAGTAACGCTCTCTCAGCACCAAGCCTATGCGATTGAATTATCTGATAGCGGCGCGTTATATTCGCTCACCCAAATCACACTCGGTCATCAACATCATCTCGGTGGTGAGTGTGGTGGCTATGGCTGTACCTGTTGCAGCCATCATACTGCTGCTATCCATATTCAACGGCTTGGAGCTCATGACAGTTGAACTCTATAAGGCTATTGATGCCGACCTTAAAATCACCCCCAAGCGTGGCACAACGCTCGCCATTGCCGAGCTTGACACGGCACGCCTAAGGAGCATCAACGGCATCGAGAGCCTCTCGCTGGTGTTGGAACAAAGCGCCCTTGCCGAGGCAAGCCAACGACAAACCATCGTTCAACTCAAGGGTGTGGACAACAACTTCAGCCAAGTCATCTCAATCAAGGATAAACTCATCGACGGCACCTTCACCACCTCGCTCGACGAGCAGGATTGCATCGTCGCAGCGTCGGGCGTGGCTCACGACTTGAGCATCTTGCGCAGAAATCCGTTGGGCTCAACCATAAGCCTCTACGCCATCAACCGCAAGCGATTCTCGTCGATAGTTCCTGTGGGCGGATACACGCGTTGCGACCTGCCTCTGGCGGGACTCTTTGCCATCGACCAAGATAACAAGGGTGTGATATTCACCTCGCTACGTGCTGCGCAGAAGCTCTTCAGTTATCCCGACCAGATTAGCTCTGTCGAGATTAAGCTACGTGCCGATGCCGATGTTGAGAACATCAAGAGACAGATTGCAGACATCTGCCACACCGAGGTGAGCGTTAAGACTCGCTACGAAAGCAACTCAATCTACCGCCTCATGGCGCTTGAGAAGTGGGGTGTCTTCATCATTGCCATGGTGGTCATGCTGGTGGCATCACTCTCCATTGTCGGCACGCTGGTTATGGTCATCATCGACAAGCGTGACGACATCGACACGCTCCGCACTATGGGAGCTTCGCGTTCACTCATCGAGAGCATCTTCCTCGGCGAGGGCTATCTCATCTCGCTGCTGAGCCTCGCAATAGGCTTAGGTTTGGGTGTAGGGCTATCGCTTTTACAACAATTCATGGGCATCGTACGTCTTAATACCGAGACACTCATGATTGATGCCTACCCCATTGAGCTGCAACTCAGCGACGTGCTACTCACCACCATTGCCTACACCGTTATTGCATGGTCCATCATACGCCTCACCGTAAGGAAGACTCTTTCACAAACTGTAAAACAACAATCTCTATGAAACGACTCTATAACATATTGCTGCTCTCAGCCATCGGCATAGCACTTTTGGGTTGTAACTCACCACGAGTTATTCCCGACAAGGTGCTGGGACAGATTTTTCACGATGCTCTGCTGGTTAATGCCTACATCAAGCAGGAACGCCCTCATGATCGTGATTCGCTCAACATCTACGAACCCATATTCGAGCAATATGGCTACACCACTGAGGATCTGCACCATACCCTCAATAACTTCGCACGCCGCAAGAGTGCCAATCTGGGTAATGTGACCAACCACATGGCATTGCTGCTGGAACGCCAAAGCGACGAGTTGTTTCTGCAAGTCACCAAGCAGGACACCATCGACGCTGTTGCCTTGCGTCGCTATGGCAGCGTCATCTATCACGACACGACCATCGTCTCTAAGACCGAAGCCGACTCTACGCGTCTGCAAATATCTATACCTTCAACCCAAAAGGGCATGTACCGCATCACGGGCAGCTACACCCTCGACACTAAGGATAAGGGTATAGGTCGTCGTTACACCATCAGTTGGAAGCGTGGCGACTCACTCATTCGCGAGGCAACCAACTCCTACCTCATGCGCGGACGTAAAGGCTCTATCTCGGCTGAGGTGTGGCTGCATGACTCGGATTCACTTGCCGACAACCTCGTCATCGACTTCACCCGTTTCAACCTGAAGAAAAACCGCATCAAGAAGGCTCTGATAACCATTCACGAATTGAAGGTCGAGTATAAACCATCGAAAGACGATGCTCTGGAGCGCATCTTCAAGGAGCAATCCAACCTCCGCATCTTCGCCGACACGATGATAAACCTCAAGCTGGAACTGCCCCAGCCAATCGTTGCCGACACAACAGCGACCATCGACACAACAGATTCCGAGCAGCCAATCGCCGCCGACTCTGTTCAAACCCAAACACAGGAGTAACCCATGCGCCGCATAGCTGCTCACTACCTTTTCTCTCGAGGCGAGGTCATACCCCGCCCTGTGGTGGAGTGCGACTCAGAGGGTGTAATCACTAAGGTCGAGCAGTGGGAGAGGCTCGATAACCTCGCCGCCACCGAGTTCTATGCCGGTGCACTCACGGCGGGCTTCGTGAATGCCCATTGCCACTTGGAGCTAAGCTATCTGCATGGTGCCATCGAGCCTAAGACGGGCTTCGGAGGCTTCGCACGTGCCATAGGCATGGTACGAAACAACTACTCCTCGCAGCAGCGACAGCAGGCTCTTGCCGCCGCCTCGGCACGTATGTGGGCTGAGGGCGTTGAGGCTGTTGCCGACATCATAAACGACGACAGCTCGCTCGAGCATAAGAGCCAAAGCCCTATCCGCTACCGCAACTTCGCCGAGCTCTTTGGGCTGAATACCCCTGCTGAGGCTATGAATCATCTGCTCTCGGCTCCCAACACCACGCTCACGCCTCACTCTACATACTCGTTGCAGAGTGCAACCTTCGCAGCAGCAGCTACGGCAGACACACTCTCCATACACTTCATGGAGTCGCCCGACGAGGAGGCTTTATATCGAGGTGAGGGCTCCCTTGCGGCATGGTACGCTCGCATGGGATGGGAGTGCGACTTCATTCACTATGGCTCACCTGCGGCACGCCTCGTGGGTCAGGTTGCGAGCGATAAAAAACTACTTTTGATACACTGTTGCTGCATGACAGATGCCGACATGGAGTTGTTGTCGCACCACTTCTCGACACCACCGACCTTTGTCCTCTGTCCGCAGTCGAACGATTATATCTCAGGCTTACGTCCTCCCGTTGAGCTACTGCTACGACACGGAGCACACGTAGCCGTCGGCACCGATTCGCTGGCGTCGAATGGCAACCTCTCCATCGTCGAGGAGCTGAAGCTCCTGCCCGAAGTACCCCTCGCTAAGGGCTTGGAATGGGCTTCGTGGGGTGGTGCCAAGGCATTGGGGCTGGAGTCGGAGTTAGGTAGCATCGAGGTTGGCAAACGCCCCGGCATAGTGCTTATCGAGGGCGTCGAAAACCGCAACGGCGAGCTACGCCTCACACCTACGGCACATACGCGCCGCCTGGTGTAGCACAAAAGTTGCAACAAGAAACAATAAAAACTATATAAGATATGGAACTGAAAGATATTCTAACAAAGCGTCGTAGCACGCGTAAATTCCTCGCCACCGTGCCCGAGCAGGAGAAGCTCCAGCGCATCGTGGATATGGCTCTCACAGCCCCCTCATCACGCAATACACGCTCGACACGCCTGATGGTTGTGACCGACAAGACCCTTTTGGAGAAGATGTCGCAGATGCGCGACTACGGCTCGGCATTTATGAAGGACGCTACGGCTGCCATCGTAGTGATGGGTGACAAGGAGGCGAGCGACCTATGGCTCGACAACTGCGTCATCACCGCCACCATCTTGCAGCTTGCTGTGGTGGACGAGGGTTTGGCTTCGTGCTGGGTGCATGTAAATGACCGCCCCTGCCTAAAAGATGAGCCCGAGGGCGCAAAGGCTGATGATTATCTGCGTGAGTTACTCTCACTGCCAGCACGCTATGGCATTCTGTGTGCCGTGGCACTCGGCTACTCCGACTTCGAGCCTAAGCCTCTGCCACCTTATGAAGGCGAGGAGCGAGTTATGTGGAAGTAGGAATTATAATAGTTCAGCCGTTAGGCTGTATCTTTGTGGGTATGGCACTCCGTGCTATCCCCGCTACCCACGAAGATAAATATGGTATTATAGAAAACAAAAAACAGGCTTTCCAAGGCCTGTTTTTTTATTATCTAATTATTTGTAGAAGTTTTATAACAAGCACTATTTCAAAGCTTGTGAAGTTCAAGAAAGCAGAGCATACTTAACGTATGTGAGCATTTCAAGAACAAGCATAACGCAGAAAGAGCCAATTTATATCCACCAAAAAAAATCGCATAGAAAGCGCTATTTCAAGGCTTGTGAAGTTCAAGAAAGCGGAGCATACTTAACGTATGTGAGCATTTCAAGAACAAGCATAACGAAGAAAGAGCCAATTTATATCCACCAAAAAAATCGCATAGAAAGCGCTATTTCAAGGCTTGTGAAGTTCAAGAAAGCGGAGCATACTTAGCGTATGTGAGCATTTCGAGAACAAGCATAACGAAGAAAGAGCCTTTCTATGCGGTTTTTGCCGTTAGAATCGGAGCCTAATTGTAGGATGCTTCTTATCGCCAGGAATCCACATATTCTCAACTGTGAATACCAACTCCTTATCCTTTGCTACGCTCACGTTGCGTGAGGTGAAGGGACGCAACTCAACAGGGTTGCCACCAAAACAAAGAACAAAGTTCATCGAGGTGTTGTTAATCATACGCATGGTGCGCTTGCCATTCTTATCAACGCTGAAGGTTTCGAACTTAACGCACGCCATGAAGAAATCCTTGATAAGTTGCTCCTCGCCTGCCAATGAGCCCAACGAGTAGGCAAGTGTACGACGAGCCTTCAACGCCTCTTTAACTGCCTCCAGAGAGTTATCCTTCGCCAAGACAAAGGTCATGTTGCGGTGGTTACCCTGAGCCACGTAATCCATTGTTGTAGTGCCGTGTATATCGGTGTTGGCAGCCATAAAGAACTTCTTTTCTGAAGCGCGTGTGATGATTGGAGGATAGAACTCCCAACCATTCATAATCTCGATGCCGTCGATGAGATTCTCGCCATAGACCTGCTTCTCGAAATCAATCATATCGACATTCTTGCGAATCCAGCCTGGATGGTTGTGCATGATGAGCGCACCCTGCTCGCGTGCCTTCTTCATCGACACGGCTGGGTCGGGGTCGTAGATGGTATTCACATCCTGTACGAAGAGCGCATTGTAGTGACCAATCTTATTCTGGTCGCGCGTAATCTCGGCACCAGGAATGATTGTAATGCCATAGCCCGCAGCTGCCGCCGTAGCCAACTTGTTCGACACATTAAGGTCGCAAAGAATGTTGCCGTTAGGCTTGTTTGGCTCGCCAGGGAAGAAACCCTTGAGGTAAGATATCATCTTACCCTCAGATGGGCGGTACTCGATATGCTCGGTGATAGCCAACACGTCCAAACCATCGACCCACGCCTCGCGTACACGATACTCGGGTGTGACGTTACCGTCAGAGTAGATGGTGTGGCTGTGGAGGTCGCACTTAAGCACCTTGTAGCCATTGACCTGAGGCAGAACAAACTCATTGCGGAGCACCTCCTTGCTGATGGTATGACGCAGCATATCGACATTGCTCTTGTCCTGATAGTAGAGTGACTGAGCCGAAGCACTTGAAGCTATCAAGCACGCTGCGGCAAGAATAAATAGACGTTTCATATGGTTTAGGTTTTAAGTTTACTCTTTCTTCTCAACTACAATATCATCAATGGCAAAATACTTGGGTGTGGTCATACCCCACTCGTCGGCATTGCCACCTTGAATGTTGAACTTAACGGTGACCACCTCGCCCAACGAAGATAAATTCCACGCCGTCCACTCCTTGATGATTTTTCCCTTGCGAGCAAGCACCATCTCTACGGTCTTACCCTCACGCCCCGACGCGTCGTAGCCTGTGGCATAAATCTTTATCTGCTCACCATCCTTCAGCGCAGGCGAGAAGGGATTACCATTCTCGGTGATATTTACGAAATAAGATGTGGAGCACACCTTACAACCCTTTATCATGCGGGGCTCGCCGTCGGCACAGGTGATTGTGGGGCGCAAATCGAGCTCTGCATCGACGTTGGGATCAAAATTGCCATGAGCAATAAGGAAATTATCGCTGCCGCCACTGCCGCCACCTTGACGTGAGTCCTGATTCTTAGCATTATAGACATACAGGTCGTACTCGTAGCTGCCGAAGCGCGACACATCGCAGGTGTTGTAATTAGAAATCGTCAAACCTCCACCATAGAGTGCATAACCATAGTCGTGGGTGAAGATTGACTCGTGACTCAAAGATGTTGCCCCATCTTGCCAGCCGTAGCCCTCCTGCACAAAGTTCCAGGTCGAGGGGTTGGTTGCCACCTTGCTGGAGAAGGTTGCAGCCTCGAAATCGAGTGTTATCCATTCACGTTGTACCTCTTCGTTATCTTTACTACAAGCTACAGCCACGAGGCTAAGAGCTAAAATGAGAAACTTTTTCATCTATTATCATGTTTGGTTAATGACGTAAAATTAGCAAATTTTACATTGCCCGCAAAAAATATATCCCGCTGATGTGTATTTTTCTGCTGGTTTTTGTAATTTTATGACATCAATGTGCGACTAATAAAGTAAACATCATAACACTATGGACATATTACAGATTGAAAACGTAACCAAACGTTACTCGGCACATACCGCCTTGAGCGATGTGTCGCTCGCTGTACCCGAAGGCTCCATCTACGGCTTGCTGGGTCCCAACGGCGCAGGTAAGAGTACTCTCATAAGGGTTGTAAACCGCATAACTCTGCCCGACGCAGGTCGTGTGCTGTTTCAGGGCAAACCCATCACCGACGAGGATATCTACCGCATAGGTTATCTGCCTGAGGAGCGAGGTCTATACAAGAAGATGAAGGTGGGCGAGCAAGCTATCTTCTTCGCACGTCTGAAAGGTCTGTCACGTCGTGAGGCTATTGCACGCCTGAAGACATGGTTCATACGCTTCGGCATCGAGGATTGGTGGAACCGCAAGGTGGAGGATCTGTCGAAGGGTATGGCGCAGAAGGTGCAGTTCATAACCACCGTCTTGCACGAGCCTAAGTTGCTCATCTTCGACGAGCCCTTCTCGGGCTTCGACCCCATAAATGCGAACCTGCTCAAGCAGGAGATTTTGCGCCTCAGAGATGAGGGTGCGACGGTGATTTTCTCGACCCACAACATGGCAAGCGTAGAGGAGATTTGCGACCACATAACCCTCATAAACAAGTCACGCAACATACTCTCGGGCTCAACCGACGAGGTGCGTCGTCGCTTTGGCGAGAACATATTTGAGGTGGTATTCGAGGGTGCTACGGAGAGGCTGCGCGACGGGCTTAAACCCTATGTCGAGGTGCTGGACGAGGCTGCGGTTGCCGACTCCTCGCTCAACCAAATGCGCATACGCCTCAACGACGGCGTAAGCCTCAGAGAGAGCATTGCAGCCGCAAACGAGGCTGTTGAGTTGCGTTCGTTCCGCGAGGTGATACCAAGCATGAACGACATATTCATCAAGGCCGTCGAGGGTAAATTATAAAACGTTAGCAATTATGAATAAGATAGGAATAATCATAGGTCGCGAGTTCAACGAACGCGTACGCAAAAAGTCATTTATCATAACAACAATTCTCATGCCCCTGCTCATGATAGGACTCATGGCGGCACCTACGTTGATGATGCTCTTTGCTAAGGGTGACACCAAGACATTTGTCGTGCTGGACGAGAGTGGCGTGATTGCGCCCAAGCTATCGGGTGACAAGGAGGTGATATTCTCAACGGAGGATTGCACGCTGGAGCAGGCACGTGCCAAAGAGGATATATTTGGAGTGTTGTGGATAGGTGCCGACATTGTGGATAACCCTACAAGTGCGAAGCTCTACACCAACTCCTCGTCGTCGATGTCGCTCGAAAGCAACATAGCCTCACAAATGGAGCGCATCATCGAACAGGAGCGTCTGAAGCGTTACGAGATTGACAATCTGGAGCAGATAATCGAAGATGTGAAGGCAAACGTGACTCTCACCACCTACCGCAACGACCTGCAAGAGGAGGGCAAGGAAGAGGAGGCTACATCGTCGGGCGTGGCATACCTACTGGGCTTGGTGCTAGGCATGATGCTCTACATGTTCCTGCTCATCTACGGTTCGATGGTGATGACCTCGGTAATCGAGGAGAAGGGCAGCCGCGTGCTCGACGTTCTGGTGTCGAGCGTGAAGCCTTTTGAACTGATGCTGGGTAAGATTTTGGGTGTGGCATCGGTTGCTGTGACCCAGATAGCGATATGGGCTGTGTTGGTGTGCGGTTTGAGTGCTGCGGTGCTGCCGTCGCTCATGCCTGAGGATATGATGCAGACGGTGGCGGCTGTCGAGGCGGGCACGATAACCTCGGCACAAGCGGGCATCGACGCCGACATGCTCTCGGCGGTGGCGCTGGCGACCGACCCCGTGCGTTTGGTGATGATGTTCGTGTGGCTCATGTTGTTCCTCGTGGGAGGCTTCCTCTTCTACTCGGCGATGTTTGCTGCCGTAGGCTCGGCAGTGGACTCGATACAAGACGCCAACCAGCTGCAAACACCCATCACCATTCCGATAATCTTGGCATTGATACTCGCCATGTCGGTCTTCAACGACCCCGACTCAGCATTGGCATTCTGGGGCTCGGTGATACCATTCACATCGCCTGTGGTGATGATGGCTCGCATACCGTTTGGCATACCTACATGGCAGATTGTTCTGTCGTTGGTGGTGCTCTACATATCGGTGGCGGGCATGGCTTGGGTGGCAGGAAAGATTTACCGTGTGGGAGTCTTTATGCACGGCAAGAAACCAAGTCTGAAGGAACTGCTGATGTGGATTAAGCAATAGGCGAAGGGGATTTCAAAATTCAACGCCACCATTAAGGCAAGAGCAGAGAAAATTTATTTTCTTTGCCGAGCCGAGGTGGTGAAACACCACCCTTGTGGTGGGGTCAAATTCAAAATTCAAAATTGAAGCTGACGCTTGCAAATAATTGATGGGGATAAATACCCATTTTAACGTCGGCAAAGAGCATAAACAAGGGTGCGAACTGAAGGGATTGTACTTGTTTTCTTTTCGTTCATTGGGTATCCACTCTATATTGCTCTAATTTTGAATTTTGAATTTTGCATTTTGAATTATAATTGTGTAACTTTGTAGCCAAATGGACAAAAATTTATAATTATGAGCATGGAACTCTCTGAACAAGAACTTTTGCGTCGTAAATCACTCTCGGCGTTGCGCGAGTTGGGCATCGAGCCTTACCCTGCCAAGATGTTTGACGTAACGGCTACCGCTGCCGAAATATCAGATAATCTCACCGAGGAGAACAAAGAGCAGTATGGCAAGGTGCGTATCGCAGGTCGAATCATGAGCCGCCGTATTATGGGTAGTGCATCATTCTTCGAGTTGCAGGACCACACCGGTCGTATTCAGGTATATATCCGTCGTGACGACATCTGCCCCGAGGGCGACCCAACACTCTACAACACCGTATTCAAGAAGCTCTTGGACATCGGTGACTTCGTAGGCGTTGAGGGCTTCGGCTTCATCACCAACTCGGGCGAGAAGTCGGTACACTGCCAGCAGCTCACCGTAATCTCAAAGTCAATCCGCCCACTCCCTATCGTGAAGGAGAAGGACGGCAAGCAGTTCGACGCTTTGACCGACCCTGAGGTGCGTTACCGTCAGCGTTATGTTGATTTGGTGGTGAATCCTCACGTGAAGGAGGTTTTTGTGAAGCGTGCCAAGATTATGGCTACAATGCGCGAGTTCTTCAACGAGCACGGCTACATCGAGGTGGAGACTCCAATCCTGCAGCCAATCCCTGGAGGTGCATCAGCACGTCCGTTCATCACTCACCACAACGCTCTTGACACCGACTTCTACATGCGAATAGCTACGGAGCTCTACCTCAAGCGTCTTATCGTGGGCGGCTTCGACGGCGTGTACGAGTTCGGTAAGAACTTCCGTAACGAGGGTATGGACCGCACTCACAACCCTGAGTTCACATGCATGGAGATTTACGTGGCGTACAAGGACTACAAGTGGATGATGGAGTTCACCGAGAAGATGTTGGAGCGTGTGGCTATGGCTACAAACGGCACAACAGAGCTCGAGGTTGATGGTAAGCAGATTTCATTCAAGGCTCCATTCCGCCGCCTCACTATGACCGATGCTATCCTTGAGAAGACTGGCTACGACATCACAGGTCAGTCGGAGGAGCAGCTTCGTGAGGCATGCCAGCGCCTGAACGTGGAGATTGACGACACAATGGGTAAGGGTAAGCTCATCGACGCTATCTTCGGTCAGTACTGCGAGGGCGACTTGATTCAGCCTACATTCATCTGCGACTATCCACGCGAGATGTCGCCACTGTGTAAGCGTCACCGCGACAATCAGGATTTGACAGAGCGTTTCGAGCTCTTCGTAAACGGCAAGGAGCTCTGCAACGCTTACTCGGAGCTTAACGACCCTATCGACCAGTATGAGCGCTTCCAGGAGCAGTTGAAGCTCTCGGAGAAGGGTGACGACGAGGCAATGTTTATCGACATGGACTTTGTACGTGCTTTGGAGTACGGTATGCCATCATGCTCGGGTATGGGTATCGGCATCGACCGCCTCACAATGTTCATGCTCAACCAGCCATCTATTCAGGACGTGTTGTTCTTCCCAACAATGCGCCCCGAGAAGAAGGTTGTGGCAGACGACGCAGCGAAGTATGTCGAGGCAGGTATTCCTGAGGAGTGGGTTGCACCAATCCAGAAGATGGGTTACATCACCGTGGAGTCGTTCCAAAACACATCGGCGAATGGTGGTGCCAAGCTCTTCAACGACCTCTGCGGCTTCAACAAGAAGAATAAATTAGGCTTGCCTACTGCCGACATCAAGGCTTGGATTGAGAGCCAGAAGGCTGAGTAAATTCAAAATTTAGAATTCAAAATTCAAAGTTGAGTTTTGGATAATCGCGAATTAAGAAAGATCTATACAAAAACAATAAAAACTTAAAGAAAAATGAGAAAAAAGATTGTAGCAGGTAACTGGAAGATGAACACCCTCCCAGCTGAGGGCGTTGAGTTGGCAAAGGGCGTAGCAGCTGGTCGCTCAGAGGTTTGCTCTTGCGTTAATTTCATCGTATGCCCTCCATTCACTCACCTCTCACAGGTGATTGAGACTTTGAAGGGTACTGACATCGCTGTTGGTGCTCAGGACTGTGCAACAGAGGCTAAGGGTGCTTACACAGGCGAGGTAGCAGCTTCAATGATTGCAGCACTCGGTTGTGAGTACGTTATCTTGGGTCACTCTGAGCGTCGCCAGTACTACGGTGAGACTTCTGAGACCTTGAACAAGAAGATGGCACAGGCTTACGCTAACGGTTTGAAGCCTATCTACTGCGTAGGTGAGAGCCTCGACGAGCGTAAGGCAGGCAAGCACTTCGACGTTTGCAAGCAGCAGATTGAGGAGGTAGTATTCAACCTTACTGAGGAGCAGTTCGCTGACCTCGTAATCGCTTACGAGCCAGTTTGGGCTATCGGTACAGGCGAGACTGCAACTGCAGAGCAGGCACAGGAGATCCACGCTTACATCCGCGAGGTATTGGCTTCAAAGTTCGGCGCAGCAGCTGCCGAGTGCCCAATCCTTTACGGTGGTTCTTGCAAGCCATCAAACGCAGCTGAGATCTTCGCTAAGGAGGACGTTGATGGTGGTTTGATTGGTGGTGCAGCTTTGAAGGCTGAGGACTTCCTCGCTATCGGCAAGGGTTTCTAATCCGCTGAGAGATATTTAAACCAAACTCCGCAGAGCACATGCCCTGCGGAGTTTTTTTTGTGGCTGGTGGGGAGATGGACCCTTTTATTAAAAGAATGAGATTGCCGCGTCGGAGTAAACACCTCCTCGCAATGACGATATAAATAATAGTTCGGACTGTATCTTCGGGCAACAAAGTAGAGATTAACTTACCGCAAAAAAAACTACGGCTGCGTCACAACGAGTGCGGCGCAGCCGTCCAGCAATCAAAAAACCATATTCTACAAAAAGAGTATTTTTTCCTTGTAACATTTCGAGGCGCGAAGCCTCATATCTCTTTGGGTGAAATCCTTGCTGGTGGATTCAACCCTTATGTATTACTTACCGAACTTAAGGTCAAGACCAATACCCCAAGCGATTGAAGTACGGTTGTAAACGTCCTTGTACTGACCAAGAGACTGACCGCCAAATGCGTGAACACCTGTGCTCTCTACGCTGTCGTAGAATGTAGGCATACAACCCAAGTTCAAACGACCCCAATCAGCAAATGCGTAAGCGAAACCGAAACCTACTGACCATGATGAGATTGAGAAGTTCATATCAGAGTACTTGCTCTCGTCCATGTTGAGCTGTGTGCGCTGTGTACCTGCTGATACCAACCACTTCTCAGAAATCTGCCACTCAGCACCCAACATATACTCGTTAGTGTTGCCCAGGATAACAGGTGAGAATGAGTTCTCGGCATTCTTGTCGAAGTAGTGGTGCCACTGTGCTGTAACCTTTACAGGACCGCAGTGACGGCTAACTGCTGCAGCCAAAAGGGCTGGAGTCTCAGCCTTAACCTTTTCACCGTTAGGGAACATAGATTTACCTGCCTCAAGAGAAATATCGCTTGCAGTCTCATTAGTGAGCTCTGTGCGCATCTCAAACTCATACTTTACAGATGCGTCCCAAGCACCCTTGTGGAAAGCCAACGCTACAACAGGGCTGATAGAAGTACCCTTCTGCTGAACGTCGAGTGACTGCTCAACCAATGCAGCATAAGGCGAGCCTGCCAAAACAGCTGTTGCTGGCATCATCTGACCGCCAATGTTGAGGTTGAGGTTGCTCAAGCCTGCCTTGTAAGAGTTGTTAGTTACACCAACGCGAACCATAGCAGCTGCTGACAACCAATCTGTAATGCGGAATGCAGCACCAGCGTTGAAAGCCAAAGTCATTGAAGAACCATCCAATGTAAGGTTGCGTGAGTAGCCTGTAGGAACAACACCACCCTGAGTGCTCTGTGCGATAAGTGCAGGGAATGATGATACGATACGCTCGAATGATGCCAAACCGTTGTCATACTTGATGGTACCACCACCACCATTTACGCCCATACCTGCCATGATAGCCAAACGGTTGTGCTTCCATGCGAAGTGAACACTTGGGATTGCTGGTGAGAATACCGAACCCTCGAAATCTGTCTCAGCAAAACCTCCAGGAACCTGAGGTCCCATTGTAAGGCTTGATGTAGTCTTACGAGTCTGCGCTGCCATCTGGTCGCTAAGACCGAGGTGGAAGCCGTTCTCCATAAACACAACACCCGCAGGGTTAGTGTAAACAGCGTCTGTTGAGAGTGAAGTACCGCGAGCGATGCTGCGCAAGAAATGTGCACTCTGGTTTGTGTTTGTCATTGGACCACCTGCAAAAGCCGATGTTGCGATGGTTGTTGCGACCGCGAGGGTCATTGCAATTTTAGTAAAAATTTTCATGCTTTAATTGTTTTTCTTACGCATGACCTCGAGCCTAAGCTCTCCGTCGGCGGGCATGAAACCCTGTGCGTAAAATTAATAATAATGGTTATTTTGATTTTGCTTTGGGACTGTTTTTTATTTAGTCGGCTCTATGCTACAAATAAACCAGCCGAGTAAAACTTTCGAGTGCAAAAGTGGCTCAAATTTCTCAAACAACAAAATTTATGTGGTTAAGCCGCCCCTAATGTTGCAAGAATAGGGGGAGATAGGGGTAAAATGCGAAAAATTGTGGTGAAATAAGCCTTACAAGCGCGGCAAAAAGAACCGAGACCACCAACAATAAATGCTGATAGCCTCGGTTAAAATGGTTATTTTACGAGTTGTATTACCAAACAATCACACGCTCCTGCTCAGGCAAGAACATAGCTCCGTCGGTAATGCCGAACGCCTTGTGGAAGGTGTCGATATTGCGAAGGGTGATGTTCACGCGGTTGCAGCCGAGTGAGTGAACGTCGGTCTTTGTGAGGCGTGCAATCTCCTCGTCACGTACGGTCTGACCCCAGATGGTAGCATAAGAGAGGTAGAAACGCTGGTCGGCTGTGAAGCCGTCGATAGCCTCTGGCTCACCTGCCTCGCCGAACGAGTTGTGAAGGGCTGTGTAAGCCACGCGCAAGCCACCCTGGTCGGCAATGTTCTCGCCAAGTGACAACGCACCATCTGCCATGATTGCAGGCTGACCATCCTTTGCTGGCAACACCTCAACTTTGTTGAACTGCTCAACGAGAATATCGGTGCGAGCCTTGAACGCCTCGCTATCCTCTGCTGTCCACCAATTGTTCATATTACCATCCTTGTCGAACTGGCGACCCTGGTCGTCGAAGCCGTGAGTCATCTCGTGACCGATAACCACACCGATAGCACCATAGTTCACAGCATCGTCGGCAGCCGAGTTATAGAATGGAGGCTGAAGAATAGCCGCAGGGAAGCAAATCTCGTTGGTTGTAGGGTTGTAATATGCGTTCACATACTGTGGTGTCATGTGCCACTTCTCGCGATCAACCTCCTTGCCCATCTCCGAGATGTTGTCGGCGGTGTACCATGCCGACGCGTTCTTCTTATTCTCCCAATATGACTTCTCAGGGTCAATCTCGAGTGACGAGTAATCCTTCCACTTATCAGGATAACCAATCTTCACGGTGAACGAAGCGAGCTTCTCGTGAGCCTTAGCCTTTGTTGCATCAGACATCCACTCCAAAGCGTCGATATGCTGACCAAGTGCCACCTGAAGGTTCTTCACAATCTCCAACATGCGCTGCTTATCGCTCTCAGGGAAGTACTTTTTAACGTAAATCTCACCCACAGCCTCACCCAACACACGGTTAGGCACCGCCATAGCACGCTTCCAGCGTGGACGCTGCTGCTGCTGACCCGACATCACACGACCGAAGAAGTCGAAGTTTGCCTCCGAGATATCGTCACCGAGTGAGCCTGCTGCCGACGACAACAACGATGCCACCAAATAAGCCTTCACGCTCTCCAACGACTCGCTCTTGAGGAGGTCGCACTGCGAAGCTATAACCTCAGGCTGACCAACTACCATGTGGTCGAACTCGCCCAGACCCATAGCCTTGAAGTAGGCGTCCCAACCAAATGCAGAGTACTTCTTTGTAAATTCGCCTCGGGTTGTAGGGTTGTAGTTAGCAGGCACATCACGAAGCTCTACGTTCGAGCGGAACACCTTCGCCATCTTTGTCTCAAGGCTAAGCACAGCCTGAGCCTTCTGGTCAGCATCTGCCCAGCCGATGAAGCCGAAAGCCTTTGTAAGCCATGTGATGTAGCCCTCGCGCTTTGCTGCATTCTCCTCGTCGAGGTAGTAGTCACGGTTGCCCATGCCCAAGCCACCCTGCTCAACGTAGAGGGTATTCATATTAGAGTTCAAGAGGTCAGCACCCACGCCCATATTAAAGAGAGGCGAACCTGCTACGGTGTGCAAGTAAGCCACCACCTCAGGAAGCTCGGCGAGGCTCTGCACCGCCATAATCTTCTCGACATCAGGCATCACAGGAGCCATACCCTCGGCATTGAGGCGTACAGAGTCCAAGCCCATAGTATAGAGATCGGAAATCTTCTGCTCGACGGTACCCTTCTCTGCCTTAGTCTTGGTCATAGCGTCGAAAAGTTCGTTAATGCGCACCTCGTTATTCTCGCGCATCACATCGAATACGCCATAGCGAGCGAACTCAGGCTTCAAAGGATTCTTCGCCTGCCAGCCACCTGTAGCGTACTGGTAGAAGTCCTCGTTGAGAGCCACGCTCTCGTCAAAATTTGTGCGGTCGATAGCAGGAGTCTGCTTGCCGCTGTTGCAACTTGCCATAATTGCAATGGTTGTTAATGTTAATAATACTCGTTTCATTCCTTTATTTAATTTAAGTCCTTATAGTTCAATCTTATACACCTTCACATCCTTGCTGCCAATCTCTGCCTCAATCTCACCCTTAAACTCGGCTGTCTCGCCCGACCAAAGCTCCACAGCATTGTATTGTTGCTCTGCCGAAAGACCCAAACGTTGCAACTCCAGATGCTTGACTGCCTTGCGGGGCGAATAGTTGAACATAGCCACGTAGAGCTCTTTATCCGTGCGGTGGTAGAACATATCGCTACCCCTATCGCCTTGAGCTATCGTCACAGGGCGGAACGACGGACAGGTGCGTGCAATCTCGTTTATGCCAGCATTGGTTGTGTGGCGCACCACCTTCGCCTTAGTCTGGGCGTTGCCCTGAAGGCTCATGTCGTCACCCAAGAAATAGACTCCCGTGATGGCTGACGAGGTGATGCGTGCCCTATTCTCACCCTCGCTGACACCATTATATACGATGTGGTCGGCATCGTTGTAGTGGTAGATGTGGTCGAGCCACCAGCCATAGGTGAGCGAGTTGAGCACATACTCGGTATTCTTTATGTCGGCCCACGCATCGCAACTGATGCGGCGGCTGTGGGCGTAGTTGCCCGGAAAGAGAGGTGCTATCGAGAGGTTTATCCACATCTTGCCTTCACATTGCTCCACTATGTACTGCATGCCCTGATTGTACGCCTGCATAGCCGTAGTGACCGCAGGGTCGAAGTAGGAGTCCGACTGATAGGCTCCGTGCGCCATGAAGTCGAGCTTCACAAACTCATACCCCCACTCCAAGAACTGCTTGATTTGCAGCTCTATGCGACGACGCACGGCAGGGTGCGTTGGGTCGATAGCGAAGGCTCCGTCGAACTTAACGGGCTCGCCCTTAGCGCGGATATAGACATCTTCCCACCTGTAATCCATGTCGTGCACGACCCTCGCCTTGCCATTGCCGCCCCAATCGGTGAAGGGACACCAATAGATGCCCGCCTTCTGACCATTTTTGTGGCAATGCTGAACGAAAAGCCTATGCTGGTCGGCTCTGAAGCCGAAGTCCCAGAAGGAGTCGATGTCGATATAGACCGTGCCCTCGTTCTCGAAGCTGCGGCTCTGGAGGTTGTCGTGAATAAAGTCCGACACCTCAACAGCCTTCTGGAAGGTAACCTTCGTAGCCAACGCTCCCCAGCTGTTCCAACCGAAGGGTCGTCCGCCCATCTTTGGTAGTGGCGGAGCAAAGGTTGCACACTGGTCGCCAAAGGTCTCCATACCCTCGCGCCAATCATCAAAGATACCTATCGTCATGCGGGGCGACTTGACGCTCTGCCCCACAACCTTGCCATGTGGCAACTTATCGCGCGTGACGGCATCGGCAGCGCCTCCAAAGAGTTGCAACGAGCCCACCTCGCCTCCATGCTCGCCATGCGCCGAGGTTGTGGCTTTGATGCCCGTCTTCCACTCGGTATGCTCCACAGCACCCATGACCACGCCTCGCTGCGACCCAGCGTCGAAGAATGCCGTGACGCCATAGCTCTGCGCAGCCTTGCCAAAGGCATTGGAGCGATATCGTATGAAGGCGTCGTTGTCGAAGGGTACAAAGAGCGAATAGAAGCCCGCCTGCGTATGCCACGGCAGGAGGGTGTAGGTGTGTGGGCAGTAGATGGGCGCCATGTAGTTAAGCGCAACGCCATGCTCGCTGCTCACCTCAAGTTCGGTGTGGAGGTAACGCTTACCCGTGTAGAGGTAGATGCGCTGCTCGATGCGCTGCTCGCCGTAGCGCGCCTTGAGGCTGATGAGCTTACCCTCGCCGTAGATGTCACGATGGTCGCACACCGAGGTGCGGTAGGTCGTAGCCTGCGACATGGCACGACGATGATGGTCCACGCCCCACACAGCATTGCTGCGCGAAACAATCGTATCGGCTCCGTAGAGCATCGTAACCTCGCCCGAGGTGGTCTCGATAAAGAGGCTCCACTGCTCGAACCTGAATACTCTATTTGCCGACCTCGCATTGGTCGCACACAGCAACATCACGGCTAACAATATAGCCCCAAGAAATCTCCTTACACACTTCATATCCCCTCTCACATTTATCAAAATAAGGGTCGAGGTTAATCGACCCTTATTGGTAATTCAAAATTATATAAAATTCATTTATCGTGAGCAGATTTGTCTTATTGTCGCAGTCCACGAAAGCGGAGTTTACTTGAGGTAAATGAGCATTTCGGGGACAAGCAATAAGGCAAAGATGCCGCGAGAAATAATTTTACCCAAAAAGTTGGATAATTTGAGCTATTTTGAGGCTGGTCGCAGAGGGCGAAAGCGGAGCATACTAAAGCGTATGTGAGCATTTCGCACTCAAGCCAGACGCCAAAAGAGCCAAATTAGACACTTTTTACTTGCGGATAGCCGCTACACCTGGCAACTCCTTACCCTCCATATACTCGAGGAGAGCACCACCACCAGTTGAAACGTATGATACCTGCTGTGCCAAGCCGAACTTGTTGATACAAGCTACTGAGTCACCACCACCAATGAGTGAGAATGCACCGTTAGCAGTAGCCTCAGCGATAGCGTCAGCAACATACTTTGAACCTGTCGCGAACTTGTCAATCTCGAACACGCCAACAGGACCGTTCCAAAGGATAGTCTTGCACTCGAGAATCTCCTTGCGGAAGAGTTCCTTACCCTCAGAAGCGATGTCAACACCCTCCCAAGCGTCTGGAATAGCGTTTGCAGGAGCCTCCTGAGTGTTTGCAGACTGTGAGAAGTCGTCAGCGATGAGAGCATCAGGTGATGTAACAATCTTGATACCCTTCTCCTCAGCCTTCTTCAAAATCTCCAATGCTACTGGGAACATATCTGGCTCGCAGATTGAGTTACCTACCTTGCCGCCCTGGGCAGCAGCGAATGTATAAGTCATACCACCACCGATGATAATTTTGTCACACTTCTCCATGAGCTTCTCGATGATAGTAATCTTAGTAGATACCTTTGAACCACCTACGATAGCTACGAATGGACGCTGTGGGTTAGACATAACGCCGTCGATAGCCTTCAACTCGTTCTCCATAACGTAACCGAACATCTTGTCCTGTGGGAAGTAGTCGGCGATGAGAGCTGTTGATGAGTGAGCACGGTGAGCTGTACCGAATGCGTCGTTGATGTAGCAGTCAGCGTATGAAGCGAGCTTCTTAACAAACTCCTTCTGTGGACCCTCCTTAAGAGCCTTCTTTGCTGCCTTCTTCTCCTCGTCGGTAGCGTCCTCAGCCAAACCACGTGGCTTACCCTCCTCCTCAGCATAGAAACGAAGGTTCTCCAAAAGCATAACCTCACCTGGCTTCAATGCAGCAGCCATCTCAGCCGCCTTCTCGCCCATGCAGTCACCAGCGAACTGAACCTTCTCGCCCAAACGAGCCTCGATAGCAGGGATAATCTGCTCCAATGAGAACTTTGGATCTGGGTTCTTCTTTGGACGACCGAGGTGTGACATCAAAATCACTGAACCACCCTTCTCCAAAACCTTCTTGATTGTTGGGATAGCAGCACGGATACGAGTGTCGTCAGTAACCTGACCCTCGCCATTGAGGGGCACGTTGAAATCTACACGAATGATTGCACGTTTGCCTGTGAAATCGTAGTTGTCAATTGCGAACATAATTTCTCTGTTTTAGTTTATAATTGATTATAGTTTGTTCTGTTTTCGCTGCCTGCAACGTATGTATTCACCACTCAACGGGTAAAATTCGCCACCGCGCACGCATAATCACGACAAAGATAGAGAAAAAATTTGTTATTCTCACTCTTTTTCGAGCTATTTTCCTATCTTTGACACAACAACAAATGGTGTTTAGATGCAAAAAGTAGCATATTTTTGTATTCGCACAGCATAAAAACTAAATATTATGGGAAATTTACTTCAAGGAAAGAAGGGTATTATCTTTGGCGCTCTCAACGAACAATCCATTGCTTGGAAGGTGGCAGAACGTGCCGTAGAGGAGGGTGCAGAGATTGTGCTGACTAACGCCCCCGCAGCTCTGCGTTTCGGCTCGATAAACGAGTTGGCAAAGAAGTGTAACTCGATTGTCATAGCTGCTGACGCAACAAACATGGAGGATATAGAGAAGCTCATCGACCAAACAATGGAGCATTTCGGTGGTAAGTTCGACTTTATTCTTCACTCGATTGGCATGTCGCCAAACCTGCGCAAGGGCATCAGCTACGACGACCTTAATTACGAGTATCTGAACAAGACACTCGACATCTCGGCTATATCGTTCCACAAGATTATTAAGACAGCCTACAAGAAGGACGCCCTCAACGAGTGGGGCTCAATCGTGGCGCTCTCTTACCTCGCGGCACAGCGCACGGTGTGTGGCTACGACGACATGGCTGATGCAAAGTCGTTGTTGGAGTCTATCGCACGTTCGTTCGGTTACATCTACGGTCGCGACCGCAAGGTGCGCATTAACACCGTATCGCAGTCGCCAACACTCACCACAGCCGGCAGTGGCGTGGCGGGATTGAGCAAGCTGCTTGACTATGCCGAGGCTATGTCACCACTCGGTAACGGCACCGCCGAGGAGTGCGCCGACTATGTGCTGACACTCTTCTCGGACTTCACCCGCAAGGTGACGATGCAGAACCTCTACCACGACGGCGGATTCTCGTCTATGAGCATGAGCCTCAGCGCAATGGAGCTCATTGAAAAGGGGTTGGAAGCAGAGAAATAGAAAAGTAGGCGCAATGCCTATATCTTCGTGGGTATGGCGCTGTGCGCCACCCCCGCTACCCACGAATATAAATCTCGCTCAAAGAAAAAAGGTCGCAGAAAATGCGACCTTTAGTTTTTAATATTTCGCAAACGAGCATAACGAAGAAAGAGCCTTTCTTTGCGGTTTTTCTAATAGTAAAGTCCCTTATTACCAAAGATAGGGTGACCGAAGTTGAAGGTCAGGTAGAAATTATCTTTATTCGAGAGGTTGTATTTGGTGAGCGAAAGCGACAGAGGACCAATGCGAGTGTGGTAGATAAACGAGAAATCGCTGATGTAGTGCACATATTCTCGCACACGCAAGTCGGCAGCTCGGTTGTTTATAGGCTCGCGCAGCATGGCATAGATACCTCCGCGAAGGAAGAAGTTGTCCATGAGTTTAAAGGTCGGCATCACACCCATAGCGGCATAATGCGAAGCGAAGAACTCAGGCATGTAAATCATCTGCGAATGAGGTGTCGGTGTGTAGCGAGGTGAGGAGAGCAACGACGCATAAGGGTTGGCAAATGAGGGGTGGTTGGTATATACCGCCTCGAAGTTGTAACCCACCGAAAACCACGTACGTTTCCACTCGCTGGGGTGATGTTCCCACTGCATCTTAGCACCCACCCACGAACGCTGCTGCGACGCATAGGCTTGCACGGCATTGAGCTCCTCGTTCTCATACTTATCCCTACCATGCACGGCAATAGCCGAGAGGTGTAACTTAGAGCCTCTGACAGCAAAGGTTGCCTTATCGAGAGTGCTGCGCTCGAACTTGAGCTGTGCCGCCGCGAAACGGAATCGGTCATGCGTATGTGGAGCATCGGGCTCGTCGTAGGGAGCCTCGTAGGAGTAAAAGTTATAACCTGCGTTGGTCGATAATTCGAGTATAGAGCGATGCGTAGTAGCTGTACCCACACCCACATGTGCAAAACTCTCGATGGTACGTGCCTTGACAGCGCTGCTCGAAGGAGTGAGCTTGCCGTAAGTTCCTCGCAACGTGGAGAGCCACGATGCCTCAACCGAATAGTCTAAATAGGTGGGTGTATGACGCAAAAAGAGAGTTCTGCCTCCCACCCTCGCAACGCTCGACACAGGTCCCAAAAACAGGTCGCCATAGAGGTGTTGCGACGTGCGCGACAGACGAGTATAGTTGAAGCCGAAGAAGGCTTGGTTGAATGCTGTTGAGGAGATATTTCCACCCACCAAGAAGCGGAAACCCGGCTTCGAGGAGAGGGGTAGGTCGATGCTAAAATCCTGCTCCGAGGGGTTGTAGCTCACCTCAGGAAATCCGCTTGTGGAGAAGTCGCCTGTGACCATCAGCGTGAGGTATTTATCGCGCAGCTGCTGCATCGTAAGTGCTTCACGATGAGCTGTATCCTGCTTTTTCGACATGCCCGACAACGCACGCACATACTCGCTCTGATGGGGCTTCAGACCCGAGGTCTTAACCTCGCCAAAAACCAGCTCGGGACAACGCTCCCAAAACGCAGTGCGGAGCTGTGCCACCTGCTCGGGCGTGCGTCGCTGTGCAATACGTTGCTGCAACTGTGGCAGCTGGCGCAGAGCATCTTCGTAGCCGAGTTGCATAATCTCCTTGCCCTTATCGAAATCGAACACACCATAATCGACATTACGGAAGATTGTTACACCCTCCTCCTCGGGTAGGTCGTAGTCGGTAGGCGAGGTCACCAACGCCATGATTTGCGTCTCGATAGAGGAGTTGGGGTATGCTACCTGCTTACTCTCGAGGCACACCGAGCCGATGATGAAATCGGGGTCATACTCCTGCTTGAGAGGTTGCCAGGGGAAGTTATCGTAGCAGCCGCCATCAACCAACACTCTGCCTTGCTTGTCGGTGACGGGACGATATGCCATAGGGTAGGACATTGAGGCACGCACGGCAAACGACAAATCACCGTCGAGCATCTTCACTGCCTCGTGTTTGTTCATGTCGGTGGCGATACACAGGAAGGGCACCATAAGACGGCTGAAGTCGCCCTCGCAAGCCACCGTCGCCGACGAAAACTTCTCGACCAAAGCCATATCGACCTGCGATGGGTTGATGAACGAGTATGGTAAGGCGATGTTGAACGAACGTGTATGATTGACCGTGTCGCGCCTTAAATCGGCATAGATAGATAGTCGTGTGGGTGAGGAGGGTTTGTCATGATAGAAATAGCGATATTTGTGGTCTATCTTACCCATAGCCCACCTCTCGACATCACCCGAGAGCACCATCTGTTCCATCTGCTGGGGTGTGTAGCCCGCAGCGTAGAGTGCACCTACGATGGCTCCCATAGATGTTCCTGCGATGTAGTCGATGGGTATGTTGTTCTCCTCCAACGCTTTGATGACTCCAATGTGATAGAAACCCTTCGCTCCACCACCCGCCAGCACCAAGCCCACCTTACCCTCAACGGGGGCATAGGTCACCTCGCCAAAAGTGTCGGGTTGCACCACAACAGAATCACTTTTTGCCATACTTCCCACCTCCTGAGCCGAGGCAGAAGGGCTATATTGTGAAAAAAGCACTGATAAATAGAGTGCAAATAGTATTAAAAATCGGGCAATTTTCATATTTTTTCTTAACTTTGCACGTTATACGTGCCTTACAGAGGCAAATTTATTGAAAATAATACAAAAAAACAACATAACAATGATTCAGAAAATTAACTCTTTGCTCCAAGAAGTGGAGTCATTTACCCCAACATCGGCAGCAGAAGTGGAGGAGTTCCGCATTAGAATACTCGGTAAGAAAGGTGAGCTGAACGCCTTGATGGAGGAGTTCAAGCAGGTGCCAGCCGAGCAGAAACGTGAGGTAGGTCAGAAGATCAACGCCCTGAAACAGGCAGCGCAGGAGCGCATCAACACCCTGAAGGCGTCGCTCGGTAGCGGCACAGGTGTGAAGGTTGCGGCTGTGGAGGATATGACACGTCCCGGCTCGGCAGCAGCCGACGGCACACGTCACCCAATCTCGATTGTGAAGAATCAGATTGTGGATATCTTCTCACGCTTGGGCTACACCGTGGCGGAGGGTCCTGAAATTGAGGACGACTGGCATGTATTCTCGGCTTTGAACTTCCCAGCATCGCACCCAGCACGCGACATGCAGGATACGTTCTTCGTTGAGAAGCAGTCAAACGAGCCTAACGTGAAGGATTTGCTCTTGCGTACCCACACATCGTCAATTCAGGTGCGTGCTATGGACCACCAGAAGCCACCTATCCGCATCGTGTGTCCAGGTCGTGTGTTCCGTAACGAGGCTATTTCGTACCGTGCACACTGCATCTTCCATCAGGTGGAGGGCTTGTACATCGACGAGAATGTGTCGTTTGCCGACATGAAGCAGTCAATCCTCTACTTCGCAAAGGAGATGTTCGGCGAGACCGCTACAATACGTATGCGTCCATCGTACTTCCCATTCACCGAGCCTTCGGCTGAGGTGGATGTGAGCTGTAACCTCTGCGGCGGCAAGGGCTGTAACGTATGTAAGGGTACAGGCTGGTTGGAGATTATGGGTTGCGGTATGGTTGATCCTAACGTATTGGAGGCAAGCGGCATCGACTCGAAGAAATATTCGGGCTTCGCCTTCGGTATGGGTGTTGAGCGTATCGCCATGTTGAAGTATGGCGTGAAGGACCTTCGCCTCTACTTCGAGAACGACGTGCGCTTCTTGCACCAGTTCGACTCAGCTTTGTAGAAATTCAGAATTCAAAATTCAGAATTCAAAATTTTCTGGGATTTGGAGATAGTGTTGTGAACACAAATTAGAGAGAAAGCGTTATGTGGAGGAGATTGTTGGCGATAGTGGTGTGCTGCCTTGTTTGTGCTGTGCAGGCAGCTGTGGCACAAGAAAAAGAGCCTACGGCGGTGGAGGATACCTCGATTGCCAGCCTGATAATACAGGACAAGGCAGGAGTGACCGAAGGTGATGGCATGTACTCGATACTGCTGCCCGACGGACGTTCCATATTCCTTATGGGCGACAGCTACACGGGCGAAGTGACCGATGGGCGACGCACCAAGGGTTTCCACATGTATCGCAACACTTATCACATCTACGATAACGGCAAGGTGAGTGCCATCTGCGACACGCAGGGACGACACACCTCGGCGGCGGTACCTCCAGGCGTACAGGACGAGGGTAAGTTCTGGTATTGGCCTGGACATGGCTTTGTGAGCCAGGATAAGCTCTACATCTTCCAGACGCTGATGTATAAAGGCGGCGAGGGTATGTGGGGATTTCGCTACAAACAGACCCGCCTGCTGGAATATGAGTTGCCATCGCTACGCTTGTTGCGCGACGAGGAGATTCCATTCTCGGGCTCGGACGCAATACACTACGGCATGGCAGCGTTAAATGATGGGGAGTATCTCTACATCTATGCACAGGTAGATGTGCGCAACGACTGGAGCCCAATAGCATTTGCTTACGTGGCACGCACAACCCACGACAAACTCTTCACCGAGTGGGAGTATTTCACGGGCGAGGGTTGGAGCAGCGACTCGAGCGATGCGGTGACGATGGAGGGCACGGAGTGTGTGGCCATATCGTCGCAGTTCAATGTCTTCAAACTCGAAGATAAGTATGTGTTGCTGACGCAGCGCAAGAAGTTCAACTCGGGCGAGGTTTACAGCTTCATAGCCGACAACCCTTGGGGTCCGTGGCGCAACCAAAAACTCATTCTGCGCACCAAGGAGCAGCACAAGAAGGATTTGTTTACCTACAACGCCATGGCGCACCCGCAGTTTGAGAAAGATGGTAAGATACTTGTTACCTACAACGTAAATACAGGCGTCTTCAGCCAACAAGCCGAGGACGTATCGACATATCGTCCACGCTTCTATTGGGTGGATAAAAAGGAGATTTTAGAGCCTTGAGAAGAGGAGTTTTATACATATTGCTAAGTGTTGCGGTAAGCCTTCAGTTTATCGCTCCGTTGGCGTATGCGGCAATGCCCGACAAGAAACCTCAGCTGGTGATTCCCGACTCGTTGCGTGCGACATACAAGTACACCGACGCACTGAAGGCTCTGACCATTCACGACGACACGACGACGGGCTTACCACTGCTGCAAGAGGCGCTGGAGATTGACTCCACGTATGCTCCAGCACACTACGAATTGGCATCGTTCTACGTACAAAAGGATATGCCTCGTGCCATACATCATGCCCGCAAGGCGTATGAGCAGGACACCACAAGTCGCTGGTATATGGGTCTTTACGGACGTACACTCGCCATAGCAGGGGAGATTCAAACGGCACTGCCTATATACCGAAAGCTAACCGACATCGACAAGAACAATCCCGATAACTATCGCATACTCGCACTGCTCTACCACCAAAACCAACAGCCCTACTCGGCATTAGCCACGTTGGATTCGGCTGAGGTGCGCTTTGGTAAGATGGTGCAGCTGAGTGATCTCAAACGTATGTTGCTCATCAGAACAAACCAGACCGACCGTGCCATCGAGGAGGCACAGCAGGCGGTGGAGGAGGCTCCATACGAGGTGGATAATGTGATTTCGTTGGGACACCTATACGCTTCAACGGGGCGCGACTCGCTGGCGCGCGTTACGTTGCAGAGTGCCATACGAATGGACTCGACAAATATCAACGCACTGACAACCTACGCCGACTTCTGTTCTCATCAAGATGATGTAAAGGGGTATCTTAGCACCATCAAGTTGCTCGTGGCACAACCTGCATACCCCGTTGATCAGAAGTATCTCATTTGCCAGAAGTTAGTCTCCGACCGCAACTTCTACGGCAGCAACTACATGGCGGTGGGACGTGTGCTGAACTCATTTCTTATTCATCACCCCGATGACAAGCGTGCCATAGACCTATATGGCGACCATCTGTTGGCGGGAGGTGAGTTGCAGGCGGCTCTCGACTTCTTCAAGTTACATCTCGACAAGGAGCCTCCGCAGATGGATTACTACATGGCGGTGATTGACTTGGAGGCCTACCTCGAACACCCCGACTCGGTGGATAGATATGTGGCAAAGGCGATGACTATCTTCCCCGACAACCCTACACTCTACATACGTAAGGCCAACAGACTCTACCTAAAGGGTAACTTACAGGGTGCGGTGGATAACTTTAAGTCATCGTTGCAGATAGCTCAAAACGACACCCTAAGAGGTGAACTATGGGGATACATAGGCGACACTTATCACGCCATGGCTGAACGTCGCAGCATGCTGGCGAAGGCGGGCATCAAGCGCGACACATCGGCATACCCCGTGAAGATAAGCTACAAGAAGGCTATGCAGCTCTGCTTCGAGTCCTACGATAAGGCTCTGGAGCTGTATGTAGATAATGCTATGACGCTGAACAACTATGCCTACTTCCTCAGCGAGGAGAACCAACAGCTGGAGAGGGCTCTGACCATGTCGTCACGTGCCATAATACTCTCGGAAAACAATGCCACATACCTCGACACTCATGCGTGGGTGCTCTACAAGCTCGGCAGGTATGACGAAGCGCGCAACGTCATGCGTAAGGCTCTGATGCTCGACTCGTCAAGTAGTAGTGCGCTACTGATGCACTACGGCGACATACTATACGCCCTGAAGGAGTATTTCATGGCTGAGACCTATTGGCAGAAAGCGCTCGACAAGGGTGCTGACAAAGAGGAGGTGGAGCAGAGAATGACAATATTAAAGAGTAACTCCGACAAGTAACCATGCGACATTTGCCCATAATACTAACCCTATGCCTTGCCATCTTCGTGGGTGGCACCGTAGCTCGTGCGCAGGAGATTAGTGCCGAGCAGAAGGAGCGCATAGCCGAGCAACGCAAGGTTATTGAGGAGCTGGAGAAGCAACTTGCTGAAGATGAGCTTCGACTCAAGGAGATCAAGCAGGATAAGTCGAACGCTCTGAAGAGAATGAACTCCATAACCAAGCAGATTAAGTTGCGCACATCGTTACTCTCACGCACCGAAAACGAGATTGTGTCTATCGAAAAGAACATAGCCAACAACGAAAACATGCTCCAGCAAACAATCAAGGAGCACGACTTGGAGAAGCAAAAATATGCCGAGATGGTGCGCGAGGCTTATCGTAACTACAAGCAAAACAATTACATAATATACATTCTGGCATCGAAGGACTTTAACGATGCGGCACGTCGCATGGCAAACATACGCGCCATGGCGGTGTTGCGTGCCGAGCGTATGCGCAGGATTGATTCGCTGGCTACATCGCTTAACTCGCAACAGGAGAGGCTTGCTCAGCGTCGCCACTCACTCGACTCGGTGCAACGCAAAGCGTCGGAGCAACGTAAGAAGTTGCAAGGCGATGTGAAGTCGGCTCAGAAGACTATGAACCAGCTCTCGTCAAAGGAGAAGTCGGCACTCAAGGAGAAGATGCAGAGCGAGGAGCGCTTAGATGCAGCCATCGACGAGTTGCGCAAGCTCACCAAGGGTAACAAGGAGGGTGCGTCGTTCTCACGCACCACGTCGAACCTTAACCTGCCTGTGAAGGGTGGTACGGTGCGTCGTTACAAGGGCAACATGGCTGAGATTACAGGCAGCAAGGGTGCTACCATACACTCGATATATGACGGCAAGGTGGTGGAGGTTAAACGCAACCGCATTTCGGGTCAATATGACGTGTTTGTGGCACATGGTGAGTACATCACCTCATACGCCAACTTGGAGAGCGTAAAGGTGGAAAAAGGTGCCAAAGTGGGCAAAAATGAAGCGATAGGTGTGATAGGTACTTCGGTAAACATCACAACCATGCAACCCGAATATAAGATGGTCTTCGGCATATACTCACCAAACCCCAAGGAGACTATGCGTGCCGCCGACTGCTTTAAGAAGAAATAAGGTATGATACGTTACTACAACGACTCAATAACATATCGCCTGCGCGAGAAGCGCAGAATAGCTCGCTGGGTGAAGGCGATAGCCGAGGCTGAGGGCTACACAGCAGGCGATATAAACTACATATTCTGCTCGAGCGAGGTGCATCGTAAGATGAACATCGACTTCGTGGGACACGACTACTTCACCGACATCATCACTTTCGATTACAGCGACCGCAAGGGCAGTCGTATGGTGGCGGGTGATGTCTTCATCGACGTAGAGACCGTTGCCGACAACGCACGCATCTATGGCACTACAAAGACCAACGAGATGCACCGCATCATAGCCCATGGCGTGCTGCACCTATGCGGACAGAAGGACAAAAGTCCTAAAGACGAGAAACAGATGCATCGCAAGGAGGATAAATATCTTAAACTATTGACACAGATGTAGTTATGGCTGCACAACATCCAAACAACGATTTATACAACTACGACGTGATAGTGGTGGGAGCGGGTCATGCAGGCTCGGAGGCGGCTGCCGCAGCAGCTCGCTTGGGCTCGCGCACGTTGCTCCTGACGATGGACATGCAAAAGATAGCTGCCATGTCGTGCAACCCCGCAGTGGGAGGTGTAGCTAAGGGTCAGATTGTGAGGGAGATAGATGCTCTGGGTGGAAGAATGGGTGTGATAACCGACCGCTCGACAATTCAATTCCGCATGCTCAACCGCTCGAAGGGTGCCGCCATGTGGAGCCCACGTGCACAGTGCGACAAGGAGCTCTTCAGTCGCCTATGGCGCAAGGAGCTGGAGAACGAGCCAAACCTCTTCATTTGGCAAGATGCAGCGGTGGAGTTGATATTCGACCGCAGCGGCGACAAACCTCGCGTAAAGGGCGTAAAAACACGCATGGGCGTGGAGTTTAAGGCAGAGGCTGTGGTGCTCACGGCAGGTACTTTCCTTGCAGGATTGATGCACTGCGGCGAGAAAAGTGCCGAGGGTGGTAGGGCAGCCGACGCCGCATCGAAGGGTATCACCGAGAGCCTTGTGGAGCTTGGATTTGAGGCAGGACGAATGAAGACAGGCACGCCCGCACGCATTGACGCTCGCTCGATAGATTTTTCAGTTATGGAGATTCAGGAGGGTGATAGCGAGCCGTCTAAATTCTCGTTTTCAACTGATACTCAGGCGGTTAAGGCGCAGAAGCCTTGTTATTTGGTATATACGTCGCTCGACGTGCACGACACGCTGCGCACGGGATTTGACCGTTCGCCACTCTTCAACGGCACCATTCATGGCATAGGTCCTCGCTACTGTCCGAGCATCGAGGATAAACTGCGCACCTTCGCCGAGAAGGAGCAGCACCAGCTCTTCCTTGAGCCTGAGGGTTGGGACACGAACGAGTATTACATAAACGGCTTTTCATCGTCGCTACCGCAAGAGATACAGCTTACGGCACTGCGCAAGATACGTGGCTTGGAGCAGGCACATGTCTATCGTCCAGGTTACGCCATCGAGTATGATTACTTCCCACCCACACAGCTGCGCCACTCGCTCGAGACAAAACTCGTAGAGAACCTATACTTCGCAGGTCAGGTGAACGGCACAACGGGATATGAGGAGGCGGCAGCGCAAGGTCTGATGGCAGGTATAAATGCACACCGTAAGTTACAAGGCTTGGAGCCAATAGTGCTCAAGCGTGACGAAGCATACATCGGAGTGTTGATTGACGACCTTGTGACGAAGGGGGTCGATGAGCCATATCGTATGTTCACGTCGCGTGCCGAGTATAGAATTTTGTTGCGCCAGGATAATGCCGACCTTCGACTTACTCCGCTGGGACACGAAATTGGACTCGTAACGGAGAGAAATTGGCTAAATTTCGTCGAAAAAAAATCGCTCGTAGAATCGCTTATTTCATTTGCGCACGAACACAGTGTAAGAATATCGGAAATTGAGAGCGTTTCAAAAATGAAAAATTTGGAGGCTCCGACGCAGGGTAGAAAGCTATATGCGTTGGTTGCACGCAACGAATTTACATTTTCGGAACTGATTGAAGCGTTGCCAAGAGTGAAAAAATTTATCGAGGCGAACAACATCACAGCCGAAATCATAGAGCAGGCGGAGATACAAATCAAGTATCGCGGTTACATCGAGCGCGAAAAATTACTCGCCGAGAAGCTCCATCGACTCGAAAATATAATTATTCCAGACGGATTTGACTTCAACGAGATGAACGCCCTGACAATAGAGGCACGTCAGAAACTCACCAAAATCAGACCACAGACCATCGGTCAAGCATCACGAATACCAGGTGTGAGCCCAGCAGATATTAATGTATTGCTGATAAAATTTGGTAGGTGATACGAAAAAATAGATAAAAAAATGGTGTTGATTAATCTCAACACCATTGCGTGAAGGCTGCAGGCAATAAGGCCGAGGTCATCCGGCTCAAGGACAAG
>JAFPAD010000019.1 GCA_017424405.1 Alistipes sp. | reverse complement strand
GTGCTTCTCAAAGATGTGCGCAATAAAATCAAAGAGACCGTTCTGTTTACGGTCAATCTCCTCACGCAGACGATTTCTACTGAGAAACGCTATCTCCATACCTGAGAAAAATGCCGACAAAAGCAGCATTACACATATCAGGATTACGGAGTTTATCAATTCAGACGATAGCATATACGCACTTCTATATTATTTACTTTGTGACATTGCCCTCTGTTGTGGCAGCGACCTCAGATTGCTCGGCGCTTGAGTTTTGAAACTCGGTATCATCAAAATATGTGACACCCTTCACCTTACGATAGCTCCAATCCTTCATCTGCTCATCACTCTCAAAACCCTCACAATAATAGACTTGGTCACCCTGCACAATCTTGCAATCCACATTGGAATAAATCTTATGGGTCACCTGATTCCAGAAGAGTTGCGACGTGAAGAGTTTGCGTCCTTCAAGCTGCTCGACCTTTACATCACCCTTTGCCTCCCACAATTTTCTATCCTCATAGAAAATCGCATAGTTTGCCACAAGGGTAGCCGATGTTGATTGCAAAGAGTCTTTCTCAAACATGGTGATTTTAATACCCTTACGAAACTCCTTATGAGGGTCTTTAGCCATTGCATAACCCTCAATCAACGGCGTTTCAAAGTGATATGATTTAAGACCATTCTCCGACATAGTAATAGACATATTTTCGCTATACTCGGTCATCAGGGTCTCTAAATTCACATCCTCGGAAACGACTTTAGTTGATTCGCATGAGAATAGCAAGATAGCACTCCCCACAAAAGAGAGTGCTACCACTACGTATCGTACAAGCGAATTTATATTCATCGCCAAATTATCTGAAACGAACAGTTGTAC
This sequence comes from Alistipes sp., assembly GCA_017424405.1. Taxonomy (GTDB): domain Bacteria; phylum Bacteroidota; class Bacteroidia; order Bacteroidales; family Rikenellaceae; genus Alistipes. The sequence goes on along the minus strand of JAFPAD010000019.1, from coordinate 10,256 downwards.
TTACGCCGTTTGCAAAACCGTGCTTAACAGTGTAAGCTGAATTCTCCTGCAACTCATTGAAGAAGCACTCCTCCTTAGTTGGGAATGCAGAACGGAAACTTGCAGCCAACTTCTTCGCACTCTCCTGAATTGCAGGCTCAGATGCGAGCAATGCTACCGCCTTGTTCATCACGTCGTATGCAGCCCAGTAGCAAGCCTGGCACTTGAGCTCAGAGCAGTTTGCAGATGCAGCGTAGCACTGACCCAAAAGGAAGTATGCGTAACCATTCTCAGCGTTGATAGCCTTAATCTCGTTAGCAGCCTTAACAGCCTCACCGTAGTTCTTAGTCTGAATGCTAATCAAACCGATACGAACATACAACTTCTCCTTCTCGGCAGCATCTTGCTCAGTAGCCAATGCCTCAGAGAGGTACTTCATTGCCTTCTCGAACTCACCACGAGTCTGGAAGCCTTGAGCCAAGAACAATGCAGTCTCAGAAGATGGCTTTACAGAATAGAACTTCTCAGCAGTAGCGAAGAAGAAATCGCTATCGCAGTTAGCACGTGACATGAGTGTTACAGCCTGACCAAGCAAAGTCTCGTCCTCTGGAGCTGCAGCCAACTTCTTTGAGAAGAGAGCCTCCAAGTTCTCGCAACTTGCGGCACCACTCTGACCAAATGCTGAATCAAACTGATTCTTAAGGCTTACTTCCTCCTCGTCCTCAACACCATCGAATGCTGGAGAATATGCATCGTAAGCTGAGATGAGCTCCTCAGCGCCAATCTCATCGTTCTGATAGTCTGTGCAAAGCTCTGCAAAGTAGATTGACACCAACTCAAGGTCATACTTACCCTTCATCTCGTTGCTTGCCTCAACAGCCTCCTTGAAAATCTTGCGGATACCCTCGCGATCATCTGGATAGAACGAGTAGAACTCACGAGCCTTACGGTTCAAGATATAATCCTTACCATACTTCTTGTGGTCAGCAAATGCCTTCAAACGTACATCGTAGAGATACATCAAAGAGTCGATATAAACCTTCTTACCCTCATCTGTATCAGCGGCATTGATCATGCTCTTATACAACTTTGCACCATTTGTGTAAATGTTCTGAGATGCTGCTGGACACTTATCCAACAAAATCTTCAAATACTTTGATGCTGCTGAGAAATTCTTATTATCAACAGCCTCCTTCAAAAACTGGTTGTTGAGCATGTTATCACGACGCTCACCAGCATTCTCACCCCACACTGCATACTTAGGGTCGTCATAGTTGATCTCCTGTGCCATTGCTGAAATTCCCATCGCAACAAATGCCACCGCCAAAATCAGTTTCAAACTTTTCATTTTATCCAAGATTTTTGTTATAATTTATGTTATTTGTATTTACGCATCATAAACCACTCATCTTCACCAAAGAGACTCAAGCCAAGTGAAAACTTGATATACTGCTGATTAACAAGACCAACTTTGGCATTATCGACCATAATAGTCTTGTTACCCATGCCACGCACGCCCCACTCAACTCCAAAATCTACCGAAGAGCGACCGAACAACTGCACGGGGAATCCAAAACCAGCTGTAATAGCCAACTGCTGAATCTTCTCTCCGCCATAAGTCTGGTAGTAATCTCCATAGCGAGCTCCCACACGATATGCTACACGACGCAAATAGTTTCTAACGTCAGTATAACGAGGTGTGTACTGAAAACCTACCTTTACAGTGTGGGTATTGGTGTATGCCACCTCCACGCCATTGTCGCCATTCTCCATTATGGATGTGTTATCATTACCCCACGCCTGATATGCGTAATCGGCACCCACGCGGAACTTAAGATTCTGATAAAACACTCCAGCCGCCAACTGCTTAGGCAACTTAAGTGGCAGGGCACCATCATTCTCCTGACGAACGGTTGTTGAGAGTAAGTTATCAACATACACATACTTAACCATATCAGGCTTAAGCTCTCCACCCAAATCGTAGGTAGCACCAAACGAGAGAATCTCATCAGTCTTCAAAATAGGATTCCACATCAAACCCACCTGAGCCTTAATGCGTGACACGTCGTAGGTGTCAATACCCACTGTAGAAGAGTACTCTCCGCTACCGATGATAATATCTTTCGAGATAGTCTTATAGCTACGATCGATATTTCCCCAGTAGTAAATCATCGATGCTCCAAATGAGAACTTCTTTGTTGGAGCCCAACCTACGCCAATCTTAACCTCTGAAACATCACCCTCACCGGCATACTCATATCGCCAACGACCTGTCTGTCCTATCTGCGACAAATCGTCACGATAGATTGAGTATCCAACGCTGCTGTATGGCGAGAGGCTAAAGCCCAAACCTACACCACCCGCAAGCGGCATCTGGAACGAGATGTTGTGAATATTAAGCGTATTGTAAGCTGTCTTTACCTTTGATGAACTTGCGCCAGCATACTTATTCTGCGAATTCTGGAAGTGACCACCCTCAACCTCAAAGTTGAACAAAAAACTCTGACGGGGAGTGTAACCAAAAGCCGCAGGGTTCAACATATTTACCGACGTAGTTGAAAACATAGCTACGCCAACACCACCCATCGAACGCTGCATTACCGTACCCGGAGTTGAGAGTTCTCCCAAGCCATACATCGAATAGGGTGAATAGGTATTCACACTGCTGGTTAAAGTCTGTGCTGTCACACCCAATGGAAGCAGCATGACAACAGCTATAATTGCATTAAAAATTCTATTTCTCAGTCCTTGCATTATACTCTAAAATTCTGTTCAATCCGCAAATTACCAAATCATATTTTGCAAATATCGCGTTTTTAATTCGTTTAACAAAGTATTTTGCGTCTCCACCCGTAAAAATTAGCGATAATTTTACATTTTTTTCGTAAAAATGGGTGATATAGCCCTCAATTTCATTGGTTATGCCTTGCATAACGCCTTGTTCGATGGCTTTTAGAGTGGAAGTTCCGACCTCCAAAATCTCATCTGTCGGCAAACACTCAGGCAGGCGCAAAGTGTAGTCGTGCAAAGCACGAAAACGCATAGCCACACCGGGTGAAATGTTACCTCCGCGAAATACTCCATTCTCAACCAAGTCGATAGTTATGGCTGAGCCAAAATCCACTATCACGCAATCTCCTCCGACCTGGCTCATGGCTCCAACAGCAGCAGCCAATCGATCTACGCCAAGCGTTTCAGGCGTGAGATAACCATTTTCGATGGGGACGGGAGTAGATTGCGTCATCTCAAGCGTAGGAATACCACTACCACGCAACAACTCCGCCACATGTCTGGTGTCGGCTGCCGTAGAGGCTACAATGGCACGTTCGATAGACTCATACTCCTCAAGCAAAGTCGCCTCAGCCATCTCCTCCAGCGTAGCAAAGCGCTGCATAGCAACTACTTGCTCGGCATCAACTACCGCCGCCTTAATAAACGAATTACCTATGTCTACAACAAGATTCATCTTCAATTTGGGCTTATAAATTTCTCAACACCGACACTGCCTCTGCTACATTAATTACTCTTCTAACGGTCATCGCAAGGCGATTATTGTGCTGTTTGAGGACAAATCGGTCGGGTTGCATGGTAACCTTCTTAAGCAAAGTCATAAAGACATCGCTCTTGTAGTATGGCGAATTTTGTTCGCCAACAAAGTGAACAATCATCAAACCATTCTTCACCTTCACTCGCTCCATACCCAAACGCACCGCCTCCCAGCGCAGACGCACCACATTCAACAACTCCTGCGCAGCCTCAGGCAAGGCTCCAAAGCGGTCAATAAGGCGAGACTCGAATGCCTGCAAATCCTCCTCCTTAGACATGGAGTCGATTTCACGATACAACCTAAGTTTCTCGGCAGGCTGACGCACATAACTATCGGGCAACTCAGCCAACATCTCGATATCGATAACGGCATCGTCGATAAAGTTCTGCTGCTGCAACGTAGCAGCCTCGCTATCGCTCAAGCCCTCGACATCCAATCCTTCGGCTCTAAGCTCGGCAATTGCCTGACGCATAATCTTCTGATAGGTCTCATATCCTATGTCGGCTATAAATCCACTCTGCTCAGCTCCCAAAAGATTTCCCGCACCTCGGATATCCAAATCCTGCATCGCAATATTGAATCCCGAGCCTAAGTCCGAGAACTCCTCGATGGCACGTAACCTACGGCGAGCATCGGTCGATAATAACTCATCAGCTGGCGTAATCAGATAGCAATACGCCTTACGATTTGAACGTCCGACACGTCCTCTGAGCTGATGCAAATCACTCAAACCATAATAGTGAGCATTGTTTATGATGATTGTGTTGGCATTAGGGATATCTATACCACTCTCAACGATGGTAGTTGCCACCAGCACATCAAACTCGCCATAGATAAAATCCATGATAAGACGTTCCAACTTCTCCGCCGGCATCTTACCATGCCCCACAGCCACACGAGCCTTAGGACAGATGCGCATTATCATACCTTGCAGGGTAATCAAATCCTCTACTCTGTTATTCACGAAATAGACCTGTCCGCCACGTGCAAGCTCCTCCTCAATAGCATCACGAATAATCTCCTCAGAGAAGGTGTGCGACTCGGTAATGATTGGCTGGCGATTGGCTGGAGCCGTCGAAATAACCGACAAATCACGAGAGCCCATGAGCGAGAACTGCAACGTACGAGGTATAGGCGTAGCTGTCAATGTTAAAGTATCGACATTCACGCTCATCTGCGTGAGTTTCTCCTTAGCTGCAACGCCAAACTTCTGCTCCTCGTCGATAATCAAAAGACCCAAATCACGGAAGCGAATCTGCTTACCCAGCATCTTATGCGTACCAATCAATATATCAATCTTTCCAGCAGCTAAATCCTCGGCAATCTCACGCGTCTGCTTAGCTGTCTTTGAACGATTTATATACTCAACCCTGACGGGGAAATCACGCAAGCGTTCCATAAATGAACGATAGTGCTGCAATGCCAAAATGGTTGTTGGCACCAATACCGCCACCTGCTTACCATCGGTCGCAGCCTTAAACGCAGCTCGTATAGCCACCTCGGTCTTACCAAAACCCACATCACCACACACCAATCTATCCATAGGCTGATTGGACTCCATATCACGCTTAACAGCCTCGATAGCCAATTGCTGGTCGGCAGTCTCCTCCCATTGGAACGATGCCTCCATCTCCTGTTGCAGATAGCTGTCTGCCGAGAATGCAAAGCCCTCGCTCGCCTTACGCTTGGCATAGAGAGCGATGAGTTCTCGCGAGATATCCTTAACAGCCTTCTTTGTGGCATTCTTGAGTTTCTGCCATGCTCCGTTACCGAGCTTATAAATCTTGGGTGCCTCGGCATCGCCACTCTTATATCGAGATATACGGTGAAGCGAGTGGACATTGACAAACAACACATCGTTATCCTTATACACCAACTTGATGGCTTCGTGCACCTTACCCGCCTCATTCACCTTCACCAAACCGCCAAAGCGACCTACACCGTGGTCAATATGCACAACATAATCGCCCAGCTTCAAGGCATTGAGCTCCGCCACAGTCATCTGCTCGTCGCGCTTAATCTCGCCATTGATACGGTAGCGACGATAGCGGTCAAAAATTTGATGGTCGGTATATAGACACATCTTCAAGGCATTGTCCACAAAACCCTCGTGCAAGGTTATAGAAATTGAGTCAAACTCCACCCCACCACGCTTGATTTGGTGCATGATATTACCCAGACGTTCAATCTGAGCCTTGCTCTCGGAAAGGATATATGTCTTGTAGCCCTTCTGTGCTGCATCGGCTAAATCGTCAGCCAACACATCGAATTGTTTATTAAATTTAGGCTGCGGAGTAGTAGAAAAACTGATTACACTATCGGCAATGCGCTCCGTGAGGTTGTCCCTCAAAAGGCACATCGTGGAGTCTTGCAAATCGTCCAACAATATGCGACGACTTGTGAGCAAAGTATCTATCTCCGACGGATTCTCCATCTCGCCCAACACCTTACGACGCAAATCATTCACGCGACGCAAAACATAATCGGCATCATAAAACCAATAGACAGCATCACCCGCAAAACGCACAAGTGACACCTTATCTACTCCGCCACCGCTAAGGTTAGGGATAATCTCCACCTCTTCGGTCTTGTCGTGCGAAAGCTGACTCGAAATGTTAAACCTACGTATTGAATCAACCTCATCACCAAAGAAATCGAATCGGAAAGGTCGGCTCTCAGAGAAAGAAAAGACATCTACAATACCACCTCGGATAGAGTATTGTCCTGGCTCATAGACAAAATCGACCTGCTGAAAACCCCTCTCCACGAGCTGCTGCTCAAGATCCGAGATTTTCACCTGATCGCCAACTCGCACACGCAGCGACATCTCCGACAGAGTATTCTCATCGGCAACGCGCTCAGCAAGAGCTTCAGGATAGGTGCAGACAACGATATACTCACTCGTGCGATGACGTATAGCATTCAACGTATTGGTACGTTGCACCAGACCCTGAGCATCTTCCTTACCATAGAGTATCGAACGCTTATATGATGTGGGGAAAAAGTGAACCGCACTCTCATTCAGCAATGCATAAAAATCATTCAGCAAGTACGCCGCCGTATCTCTATCCTCCGCGACAAAGACATGCACCCCACCCTTTTGACGTATGTAAGCTGCCGAATACAACGAAAGAGCCCCGCCGACCAAATTTTCAAGATGGACGGTGGCGCTCTTTTTTTGCAACTCCTTCAACATCGCATTGAAGGCTTTGGAGCACTCTACTCTTCGCAGAATTGTATCTACACTCTCCAAAACTCAGAGGATTTATACTATACGCTTAATCTTCAATCAAAGCCAAGCCCTGACGGTCGAGGTACTTTACATCAATCATACCCAAACTCTGGTCGGCAACAATATCTATGCGAACCCCATACTTTAACATCCACTTCATGCGCAACGACCAGAAGCCCTGCTTCAGATATGATGCTACGTATGGACTAACGCGCAAGCGGAGGTATCGCACCTTACGGTCTTGAGCCAAAAATTGCACCTGATTTTCAATCTTGCGGTCGAGCAATACCGTAGGTTCAATGCGACCCGTACCATTACATGTTGGACACACGTCGGTGACATCTCCAACAGCCACAGGGCGTACTCGCTGACGAGTGATCTGCATCAAACCGAATTTTGTCAAAGGCAAGATAGTATGTTTTGCCTTGTCGGTGGACATCAACTTGCGCATCTCATCATACAAAGCCTGACGATTTTGAGCCTTGTGAAGGTCGATAAAATCGATTATCACAATACCGCCCAAATCACGCAAACGCAACTGTCGTGCTATCTCCTTCGCAGCAGCAAGATTGACCTCCATAGCGGTCTCCTCCTGATTGACCTCTGCCTTGGTACGGTTTCCCGAATTGACGTCGATGACATTCATCGCCTCGGTGTGCTCAATGATAAGGTATGCGCCTCGTTTCAACGATACATACTTAGCAAAGAGCGACTTAATCTGTTTCGATATATCAAAGTTGTCAAAGATTGGCACCGTTCCACGATACAACTTAACAATCTTCTCCAACTGGGGGTCTATGACTTTTATATAGTTTTTAATCTCGTTGTACATCGTCTCGTCATCGACCGTAATCTGAGAAAAAGTCGAATTCAGAGTGTCACGGATTATGGTATTGGCTCTGCTCATCTCACTCATCAACAGAGATGGAGCCTGATTTTTACGAATGTTACCTACAGCGGTATTCCAACGATTGACAAGCGATAGGATATCCTGCTCGATATCGTGGTCCTGAGCCTCAGCGGCGGCTGTGCGGATGATTACACCAAAATTTTTGGGAAGAACGGCTGCTGCAATGCGACGCAGACGTTTTTTTGTTTCGTTGGAACGGATTTTCTGAGAAATTGATATCTTGGTAGAGAATGGCACCAACACTACATTACGCCCCGCAAGCGAAATGTCGGAAGTTAGGCGTGGTCCTTTCGTTGAAATTGCCTCCTTGGCAATCTGCACCATGACGGTCTGTCCAACCTGAAGGTAGGACGCCAACTTACCCTGTTTCTCAATATTTGGCTCCAGCTTCATCGTCTCAACCTTCATAGCCTTCTTTCCCGGCTGGTTGCTATCGACAATGCGTTGTAACGAAGAGAATTGACTTCCCAAATCGAGATAGTGAATGAACGCGTCCTTCTCGTGACCAATATTCACGAAGGCAGCGTTGAGTCCCGGCATAATCTTACGCACCTTACCCAGATAGATGTCACCAACAGCAAAACCTGTCTGACACTGCTCCTTATTAAGCTCCACCAACACCTTATCCTCACACAAGGCTATTGTGATTTCGCTTGGGGTAACATTGATTACTAACTCTCGATTCATTTGTAAAAAAGTTGTTTTATTAAAATAGGTAAAGCTAAAGGGTCTAATATACCCTTTAGCTTTTATCTTACCTACTTGCTAATCAATTAGCTCCGCCATTACTTCTTCTTATGACGGTTCTTGCGAAGACGCTTCTTACGCTTGTGCGTAGCCATCTTATGACGCTTGTGCTTTTTTCCGTTTGGCATAGTCTTATTGTTTTAAATTAAATGTTTTCTTATTTTACCTTTGCAGCAAAGCTCTTTGCAGGCTTAAATGCAGGAATGTTGTGCTCTGGAATAGTAATTGTTGTATTCTTTGAAATATTACGAGCAACCTTAGTAGCGCGCTTCTTGATGATAAAGCTACCAAAACCACGAAGATAAACATTATTATTCTCGCTAAGAGAATTGCGAACACTCTCCATAAAAGCATCTACGATCTCCTGAACCATGCGCTTCTCAACGCCAAGGTCCTTAGAAATCTCGTTTACGATATCTGCCTTTGTCATAATAATACATTATTTGTTATTAAACATTTGTTACTTTGGGTTTGCAAATGTACTACATTTTTGATGATTAGCAAATTAAATACTACTTTTTTTTCGCTTTTTCCCTTATTAACACAAAACAATTCACAAACCTCGCATAATCCGGCTCCAAACTACGGCATTTGGTTGAAAGCCATAGCTAAACCCTCGACCGCTTTATCCAAACCGCCCTGAATTTTTGAACCAATGAGCATTCGCATCATCATATTCAAATCGGCATGCAACACCATACGGATACGGGTATCACTCTCCGACACCTCGTGCAGCTGAATCCAGAACGTAAAATCGACAGGGACACCATTCTTGTCATCTGCCATGATTTTTATATGTTTGTTTTCAACCTTCTCAACAATCTTCAACGCCACAGTAAAGCCCTTAACCTTGAACGAGCAGGTATCTTCCGTTGCAATCCACTCCTCAACCTTATCCTGCAATGCTGGAGTCAGCATATCGAAACGGCTAATAAAAGGGAATATACGTGATGCAGGCTTTAAAATCTGCTGTTGCTTTGATTCATATTTCTCCAATCCCATAGTCTCTTCATTTTTTGTTATTTCTCATTTTTATAAGCCTCAACTCCACGCTGCAAGAAATCAACAAATCCCTCAACACTCAAGTCGTAGCTTCGAGGCTCAACCAAAGGCTCGCCATCACCACCCAACAAAACATAGTAAGGCTGTGCATTCACACCATAGGTCTTCAATGCATAGTGTGAGTTAATCTTACCCAATGTCTTGAGTACCTTACCCGATTCGGTAGTAACCCAATCCTGCTCATCAACCTTCAACTTATCGTCGGCGTAAAGCGCCACGATGACATACTCATTTCGCAATAGTGACAACACTCGCGAATCAGACCATACGCGCGCCTCCATCTCACGACAATTAACACAGCCATGACCTGTAAAATCTAAAAATATAGGCTTCTCAACCTCAGCCGCATAAGCCTTAGCCTCCTCCAAATCGAAGAAGCCCTCCAAGCCGTGTGGCAACTCCAACACATCGCCATACTTTACTCCCGACTTTGTCTCAGAAGTTGTTACGCCAACCGACGCACCTGCACCCATGACAAAGTCCTGACTCTGCATTGGTGGCATATATCCCGACAAGGCACGAAGAGGTGCACCCCACATACCTGGCAACATGTATACCACAAATGCAAACGATGCGATTGCCAACACCAAACGAGTAACCGACAAATATGGCATATCGCTATCGTGCTTAAACTTCAACTTACCCAACAAATACAAGCCCAACAAGAAGAATATAGCTATCCAAATAGCTAAATACACCTCACGGTCGAGCAAGCCCCAATGGTAGGTCTGGTCTGCCACGCTCAAAAACTTCAAACCAAGAGCCAACTCTACAAAGCC
>JAFPAD010000018.1 GCA_017424405.1 Alistipes sp. | reverse complement strand
GTATAAATAAATTGTTTTTAAATCTTAGCTCTAATCTCAAAGGTATTGTTTGAAATTACTCTTTTTCAAGAGTGAATAAAACTTTCTTAGCTGCTCAAATATCTTCAAAGAACTCTTTATATCGTAAGGATTTTTACCTCATCGATTTCTATTTTTACTTACGCCTTTTTTGAGGCGAAAGCGGTTGCAAAGGTAAGACATTTTTTTTAATATCCAAAACTTTTTGAAATATTTTTTTTTATTTTCTTAACTCGCTTCCTTTAGAACTTCACAAACCAGCTTTCCTCTCGTTTGCGGGTGCAAATATCTGACATTTTTTATTATTATCCAAATATTTTAAACCAATTTTTAACCCCACAAAACACCCCTAACATCGTAACTGATTAATATCTCGCAATTTACATTCTTAAATTATTTTAACAATTAACATTAAGTTAACATTGAATGATAATATACTCTCAAAAACACGACACTATTATATATATAGGTATATAAAAAGAGGTGTCAAACAACCTGCTTGACACCCCAACTTGAAATTTCGATAAAAAACTATGAACGCACCTCTGCTCCAGCCTTCTGTTCCAACTGACGCTGAAGATTTGCCATTGTCTTTTCAATCATCTTATCATTCAGAGTTTGATTCTTGTCCTCCAAAGTAAAGCCAAGTGCATAAGACTTTTTACCTGCTGGAAGTTTATCGCCCTCATAAACATCGAACAAAGTAACTCGTTTCAAGAGCTTCTTCTCGGTCGCAAAGGCGATATTACGCAACTCATGGAAGGTAACACTCTTATCAACCAACAACGCCAAGTCACGCTTAACCTCTGGGAACTTCGACAACTCCTCCACTGCGATACGTTGTTTCTTAGCAGCACGTGTAATCAACTCGAAATCTATCTCTGCAAAATACACCGCCTGCTTAATATCAAACTTCTGCAACACTGCAGGAGCAACAACGCCCAACTGAGCTACGCAACGATTACCCTGCATAATACCCAAACCGTCAGAGTAGAGATCGCTCTGCAAACTCTCGCTGCGAAGTGTGTAGATATCGATACCGAAGCGGCGCAACAACTTCTCAACCGTTGCACGCAAAGTATAGAACGAAGCCTGCGCACCCTTTACATTCCACGATGGAGCTGCGTCCTGACCTGTAACGGTCAAACCGATGCAATACTTCTCGCTATAACGAGCCAATGGATTCTCCTCTCCATTTGCCTCTGGGTCGAAGAAGTAGCAGTTACCCAACTCAAAGAGTTTCAAATCAGCATTACGGTGATTAATATTAAGAGCTACAGCCTCCAATGCATTGAAGAGCAGAGTCTGGCGCATAACATTAAGGTCGGCGCTCAATGGATTCATAATCTTAACGCAATTCTCAGCCTTATAAGATGTCAGTCCATCGTAGTAAGACGCCTTTGTAAGCGAGTTAGACATAATCTCGGTGTAGCCCGTAGCAGCCAAGTGGTCAGCCGCCAAGTTAATGAGCTTATTCTTATCGGGACGTGGAGCATACGATAAAGTGGAATGTACCACCTGAGGAATCTCCACATTATTATATCCATAGATACGCAAAATATCCTCAACCAAATCGGCCTCACGCTGCACATCTACACGATAAGGTGGCACGGCAACAGTTAAAACGCCACCCTCCTCTGAAAGAATCTTCACCTCCAAAGCATCCAAGATTGTGCGTACTGTCTGCTCAGGAATCTCCTTGCCGATGAGTGAATTTACACGCGCAAGCGACAACTCAAATACAAAATCCTGTGCTGGGGTTGGGTTGATATCGATAATCTCGCTCGAGATCTTACCGCCCGCCAACTCCTTAAACAGAAGTGCCGCACGCTTCAACGCATAAACCTGAATATTTGGGTCGATACCACGCTCGAAACGGAACGAAGCATCGGTCGATAAGCCATGACGCTTTGCCGAGCGACGAATAGATACAGGGTTGAAATATGCACTCTCGAGGAAGATATTTACAGTTGTATCACTGACACCTGAATCCAAACCGCCATAAACACCACCAATACACATAGGACGCTCTGCTGAGCAAATCATCAAATCCTCGCTTGAGAGTTTGCGCTCAACGCCATCAAGCGTAACGAATGGAGTACCCTCCTCGCAACACTTAACAACAACCTTCTTACCCTCAATCTTATCAGCATCGAAAGCATGGAGTGGCTGGCCCAACTCAAACAACACGTAGTTGGTAATATCCACTAAGTTATTCTTTGGGTTGATGCCCGCTGCACGCAACTCATTCTGCATCCACTCTGGCGATGGAGCAATCTTACAATCGGTGATAGTCAAGCCTGCATAACGTGGAGCTGCATCGTGATTCTCAACCACCACATCAATATCGAGGTCGTGATTATCCACCTTAAACTCCTCAACCGAAGGCAACTGCACCTTAACGTCCTTACCCTGCGAACGCAAGTAAGCCGCCAAGTCACGCGCCACGCCGATGTGAGAAGCCGCATCAACACGGTTTGGAGTAAGACCAATACCAATCAAGTAATCGTCCTTGACATTCAAGAAGTCACGAGCTGGCATACCTACTGGTGCATCTTCAGGAAGCTCCATGATACCGTCGTGGGCTGAGCCAATACCCAACTCATCTTCCGCGCACAACATACCGAGCGACTCAACACCACGAATCTTGCTGCGCTTAATCTTAAACTCCTCGTCACCGCCATTTGGATATAGAACCGCACCTACCGTTGCGCACAAAACCTTCAAGCCCTGACGGCAATTTGGTGCACCACACACAATCTGCAAAGGCTCCTCAGCACCCACATCTACGGTTGTAACGTGAAGGTGGTCAGAATCGGGGTGAGCTTCGCATGTAGCCACATGACCTACAACAACACCCTGCAAACCGCCTCGTATAGTCTCAATCTTCTTGAACTCCTCTACCTCCAAACCAACATCAGTGAGAATGGTAGCAACCTCATCGGCTGTCATATCGCCCAAGTCGATATACTTCTTTAACCAATTAAAAGAGATTTCCATAATTATATCTATTTACGTTTATTCTTCCCAACTAATCCACAAAGATAATCAATATCTCTGGAAAAATCTAACGAATGAGGGAAAATAATGATGGCGGCACTGGTGTTCAATGACTTATGAGGACTTTTGATGAAAGCCTCGCAGATGCAATAGTGCAAGAAAATGAAAGGTAATGAGGGCGGACGGTTTTC
>JAFPAD010000017.1 GCA_017424405.1 Alistipes sp. | reverse complement strand
CCTATCGTCCCTATCACACCTTATCACACTACCCCCACCCCTGTGATTTTGTGATTTTGTGATTTTGTGATAAGCAAGAGCGCGTAATGGGGAAGGTTAGGGAAGTTAGGGAATTTAGGGAATGCATACCCACCCTAAACTCATTAAACTCCCTAAACTCCTTAATTCTCCCTAAACTCCCTAAACTCCTTAATTCGATGGCCTACCTGCGGGCATCATAAAAACAAATTATGCCATCGGGTGGGATGGCATAATCTTAATTGCGTTTGCTGGATATATACTCTAAGATTGCTTCGAGGTCATTGGGATGGAACCAAGCGGTATTCTCGTCGCGCCTAAACCACGTCAGCTGGCGCTTAGCATAGCGGCGTGAGTTGCGCTTAACAAGCTCCACAGCCTCCTCGAAGGTGCAGTTGCCGTCGAAATACTCAAACAACTCGCGGTAGCCCACCGTCTGCAGAGCATTAAGATGACGCTTAGGGTACATCGAGCGCGCCTCGGCCTCCAAGCCCTCCTCTACCATCATGTCAACGCGGCGGTTGATGCGGTCGTATAGCACATCTCGCGGCATATCCGTACCTATCTTTATAATATGGAATGGTCGCTCGGCCGTTACACCCTTGCGCTGCTCAGAGTAGGGGCGTCCCGTAGCGAGACACACCTCCAATGCACGCATAACACGCGCTGGATTGCACACATCCACCTCCTCGGCATACTTCGCATCGAGCCGACGCAACTCGGCCACGAGGCTATCCAAACCCTCACTTTCGAGTCGCTGTTTCAGGCTTTCGCGCAGTGCTGGGTCGGCATCGGGCAGGTCATCCATACCCTCGCACAGCGCCTGCACATAGAGTCCCGAGCCACCCACCGCCACTACATACTCGTTCTCTGCGAAGAGCTCATCGAGCAAAGCGAGTGCCTCCTCTTCATACTTACCGCAGTTGAAGTCATCCTCCACCTCGCGGTCTGCAATGAAGTAGTGCTTCGCCGCCGCCTGCTCATCGGCCGTGGGCTGTGCCGTGCCTATGGGCATGCCACGATACACCTGACGCGAGTCGGTAGATATGATTGGGGCGTTAAGGTGCGTTGCGAGCTTCACCGCCAGAGCACTCTTGCCCGAGCCCGTAGGGCCCACAACCACAACCAACGTACCTCGTTTAGAACTCATCGTCGTAGCCATCGTCGCCATCGAACTCGTTGTAGTCACCCATCATCTCCTCGAAGATTGAGCCACACTCCTCGTTAGCCTCGGGGTCGTACTGGTCGGGTGCTGGGGCATGCTCGAATGCCACACGTGGGTACTCGAGACCATCCTGCGGGCGCTGCATATCCAACAACTCGAGGTAGAACGAGCGGTTGTTCATCATGTCGAAGGTGTAGATGAGGCGGTCGTGGAATGTGTTATTCACCTCCATGAGCGTCACATTCTCCATGCAGCGTGGCACACCTGGGATGTCGTCGCCGAGATCTATCTCCGAGAACTCCTCCACGGGACGCCACTCGGCATCCGACTTGAAGATAGATACCATGCAGTCGTCGTATCGCAATGCCTGGAGTAGGAATCGGCTGAAGTCTGCGAGTGTCATATCGGGGTAAACCTCGAAGTCGCGCACGAAGTTATCGCTCTCGTCGCTGAGCATGCGGTATTTGAAAACAATATTCATAACTCTGTTATTTTATCACACAAAAGTAGCAATAATTTGCAAAACCGCCAAACTTCTCACATCAAAACCATCGCCATATTTAGCAATAAAGTCACAAAAAAATCGCAAAACAAGATTGTTGATTCAAATAAAAGCACTATATTTGCATCACTCTTATCGAGGATACGAATCTCTGCCACGAGCCTCATCGTGGTTTTCGGATAATAATCAACGAAGATATATGCAAGATTTAACAGCATTGGAGGGTAAGACCATTGTCGAGTTGCGCGAAATCGCTAAGGTTTTGGGCATAACACCCTCAAACATGAAAAAGGGCGAGCTCTTAAACAAGATCATGGAGGCTACAAATACCCCCATAGAGCCCACGGCAGAACACACGGACACCCCAAAACGTGGTCGCCGCCCCCGCATGAATAGCATAAAGGTGGGTGCTTCACCCCAGCCACGTAACGAAGTCCCTGCAGCAGAGGCTACTCCCGCTGTCGAGGAGAGTGCAACAGAGAGTGCTCCCAAGCCCGCCACAACCACAGAGAGGGCAGAGGAAACCACATTAGCACCACAGCCCAAGCGCCGTGGCCGCAAGCCAAAATGGGCAAAGCAGCAACACGCAGAGGCAACCGCAGAGAGTCAACCTGAGCTCCAGAGAGTGGAGGAGGCCACAGAGGCCACAGAGGCCACCAATGTTGAGGACAAGGAGCTACTACCCATCCAGCACGTATCACTTCAGGAGATCATCGCCGAAGATGAGGACAACGACGCCATCGATGGCGAGGCACTCTTCGACACTGAGCTAACCGAGGGTAATTCCACCACCGAGGACATCACTAAGGATGACTTCACCGCGATTATCGAGGGTGAGGGCGTGTTGGAGGTTATGCCCGACGGCTACGGCTTCCTACGCTCTGCTGACTACAACTATCTCAACTCTCCCGACGACATCTACGTCTCGCCCTCGCAGATTAAGCTCTTTGGTCTCAAGGCTGGCGACACCGTATATGGCACGATACGTCCACCAAAGGAGGGCGAAAAGTACTTCCCCCTTGTGCACGTGGAGCTTATCAACGGCCTCAAACCCGACATCGTGCGCGATCGTCAGCAGTTTGAGTACCTCACGCCGCTCTTCCCCGCCGAGAAGTTCAACCTCACGGGCAACGGCCACAACACCAAGTCGAACCGCATTATCGACCTCTTTGCCCCCATCGGCAAGGGTCAGCGTGCCCTTATCGTGGCACAGCCCAAGACGGGTAAGACCATGTTGTTGCAGTCTATCGCCAATGCCATTGCCGACAACCACCCCGAGGTATACATGATCGTATTGCTCATCGACGAGCGCCCCGAGGAGGTCACCGAGATGGCACGCCACGTCAAGGCGGAGGTTGTGGCCTCTACATTCGACGAGCAGGCATCGCGCCACGTCAAGGTTGCAGAGATGGTACTCGAAAAGGCAAAGCGCATGGTGGAGTGCGGCCACGACGTAGTCATCTTCCTCGACTCTATCACACGTCTCGCCCGCGCCTACAACTCCGTGCAGCCAGCATCGGGCAAGGTGCTCTCGGGTGGTGTCGATGCCAACGCACTACACAAGCCCAAGCGCTTCTTCGGTGCTGCACGTAACACCGAGGAGAAGGGCTCACTCACCATCATCGCAACAGCCCTTATCGACACAGGTTCGAAGATGGACGAAGTTATTTTCGAGGAGTTTAAGGGTACGGGCAACATGGAGCTTCAGCTCGACCGCAAGCTTGCAAATAAGCGCATCTACCCCGCTGTCGACGTCATCGCTTCGGGCACACGCCGCGAGGATTTACTTCTCTCACAGGGCGTTATGCAGCGCACATGGATATTGCGCAAACACCTTTCGGATATGACCACCGTCGAGGCCATGGAGTTCTTGCAGAAGCAGATGAACCTCACCCGCGACAACGACGAGTTCCTCGCAACGATGAACCAGTAGCAGGCAAACAAGCTCGCGCAAGGAGACAAAAGAGACAAGAGGGACAAGAGACCGAGGAGACCGAGGAGACCGAAGAGAAGTCGCTATCAACAGAAAGGTCCGAGTCATCCCTTTGGTCCCTTTGGTCCCTTTGGTCTCTTTTGTCTCTTTTGTCTCTTTGGTCCCTTTTGTCTCTTAAGTCTCTCCAAACAAAATTTCGATAACAGCCTCGAGCGAATAGGCTTCGTATAGTTGTTTGGCTTCGGCATAGTGGTTGTTTACCTCCATAAACGAGCCCCACACCGGGCTGAAGGGATAGACCGAAACAGTGCAACCATTGCCCTCAGGGCCGATATAGGCGCACTTATTGCTACCACTCAGCGGACTGCCAGCGATATAGTATATCGGTTGTCGCGCGCCATACTTATCCTTTGTCCAAGCACATTCGTAGTTGCGCCACCACTCGATATATACTCCGAGTGTCGGGTTTCTCAAACCCGAAGTTCCCGTATATGCCAAGCCATTACGAATCGGCACTGGAGCAAGGAACATTCGACTATCTGCCATAATCCTATCGCTCTGGCCAATCAGCCGATGGGCATTCTGCAAGAAGAGCTTCAACTGCGCCTCATCGGTGTGAGTCGCAATCTTCTTATGACGTTTTCCTCCTCCGCCCATCTGCAGAAACTCACCCGTAGTGTCGAGTGCAAGGTTGTCCTTTTCAATCGTTTCTGGCTGTTCGGCCTTCGGAAACGCCTCGATGCAGGTGTTGTCCGTAAGTTCTAAATAGCATTTCATCTCTACTCAATTATTATCATCTCATGCTCGATACTATCAGATGCAACGGCATCCCCTAAAAATAGGCGCTCGTCACGCATAACGGCATTATATGCTCGTTTGGGTAGCACCTCGGCGAGTCTCTCTGCCCCAAGAAGATGTCGCAATGCACGGCGACCTTGCACGTCGTCTATCGCCATAACTGCAACCACCTCACCACCCTTTTTAAGGGCAGCAGCAAGGATAATATCTCCGAAGCCAGCAATGGTAATAGAATCATAATCCATGCGCATCTGCTCTAAACACATAGCTTGAGGGTCAAGGTTGTAAAGGCGATTAAAATTCTCAACGCCACGAGCAATGATTTGAAGCGTACTATCCTTAACATCCTTATCCAGTTCGTGAATCTGCAACGACTGCTCCCACGCATTTCTACCCAATATATCCCTCAAATCGTGCTGCGAAAGTCTAAAACCCTTCTCTACATCGAGCGCACCAAGCGCAATGATGAGGCGGCGATTATAGTCCGCAAGGCCGTCGATAAAGTCATCATCATCTGAGCGACCTTTTAGCGCACGCACCAAATCGTTGTACTCTTTAAGTTCCACCTTGCCAGCATTTAGCTCTCTGCGTGCCTGCTTGCGGATATCCTCTTTCTCGGCGTTGTTGCGTGCAATAAAAGCCTCACGCTCAAACCATTGCGGAATAATCTTTGTGCGGAGCAGCTCTTTGTTCTCCACGAGTTTCTGCTTGCGACGCACCTTTCGGCGATGCTCTACGACAAGTGCTAACTCCTCGGCAAAACTTGCGAGGTCATCGGAGTCGGCAAATGGCTCGGTGGTCTCGATAGAGATTGTTTCGATAAATGGGAATGTAAGTTCAACCGTAATCTGTTGCTTTGTTTTGAACGCCCCTTCGAGGTGTGTGCCTCCTCTTTCGACCTTCAACTTTCGCCAGCCCTCGCCGATTCGCTTTGTAGTGATTGATTTTCTGTTGTTTGCGTAAATCATAATTGTACCATTTTTAGTTTCATGGTACAAAGCTCGAAAAAAGATGTGCCAAAATTTGACACATCTTGTAATTGTTGATAAAAAATATGATATTATGACTACTTTATCTTTTCATCGGGGATAAATGAGCCGTATATTGAGCGACGATAAAGGGTATCTTTATATCGTAGCGTTGCGAACAATACTCTATCATCAATAGCAAACGCCTCGCTCTCGGCAACCATATTGCCATTCGCGTCAAGAAGAGCGAGGGTGTTGTCAATAAACGTCTTAACATCGAACGACTCTGGGTATACGTAGTACTCATCAAGTGGTTCAACCATTCGTATATGGTCAAATAGGAGTATGCGTATGGAGTCGTCCTCAACCACGCGACCTACCACAAACCACTCCTTTGAGAACTGTTTTAAGAAGTATGGCTCGAATGTAAATTCTACTCTGTTATCTCGCGAGTCGCCCATTTGCCAATAGTATATCTTAACCCTTTGCGACTCATCCATTGCTGCAAGTAGAGGGTTTAGATGGCGATATGCCACGGTCTTGTCGAGAATGATACGAGGGCTTAATCGAGTATTTGCAGTTATAGCATTGCTTAGTCGTAGCTGATGCAGCAACGCTTCTTGAGCATCCGACAATTTCTTACCATCAGCACCTTCCAGCACATATACATATCCGCCCTGACGCTGACAACGAATGTTTATATCAAACATATCCTCAATGGCTTTTATATGGTTGTGGAAGGTTCTGAGGGGGAGAGGTTCTCCTGGTCGATCGTTGAGAGGAGACTTTTCCCACTTATAACTAATTTTCTCGTAGGTCATGCCGCCAAGACTTACCTGATCAAGTAGCCATATATAGCGTCTAAATAGATGAGTTGCCATATTTTTTTTCATTTTGTTTTATGCAAAGATAGTAAAAAACTTATGCCAAATAGTAGTATTTGCCTTATTTATTGTTAAAAACTAATAGGTGAGCTGTTTTTGGAAAACATCGTTAACAGCCTGAAATCAAAGCCGTTCAGCGTTAGACTACGAGGCAAATTAGAGTTGTATTGAAAGATTCTTTTGAAATTTTTCGAAAAGTTTCTATTTTATATGTACAGACAACTTAAAGGTGTAACTATGAAGCATAGAGAACAAATAACATACGATATGAAACAGAATCTAACATTTGAAGATTTGGAGGATGCTTTGATGCTTATCTCCTACGATACGGTTGACGAGGATGGCGTTGTCGAGCGTGAAACTCTTGCCTACACCTATGCTGATGGCAAACTCAAATTCTACACTTTCGATGGCGAAGGTGTTACCCTCGATGCGTCGTTCGACCCTGACGACCATGAGATTTTGAAGGTCACTACCTACGACTTCGACCCCGACGACTACGAAGATGCAACCGACCTTGTAAAAGCGATACTCAAACACGAGGGTCGAGAGATTATCAAGGAGGCCCCATACAACGAGTGGGAGATTGTGGACAACAAGGTAAATATCGTGGTCTATAATGCCGAGCGAGAGTTGGTTGCCGAGCATAGCTGGAAGAGCAGAGCCAAGAAGAAAAAAGTCGAGCCAAAGGAGCCGGAGATGACAGATGAGGAGAAGATGGAGGCTTTCCAGAGGATTTGGCGGGTAAAAATGGAGGTCGACGAGCAAAACTTTAGGAGTGATAGGCGTATGCTCTTTTTCCACCTCTTTTTGATGGTTGTGGCAGGAGGCCTTACCGCTTGGCTCGGATACTATCTGGAATGGTCTGCCACAAAAAATTGGATACTTTCAGTAGGAATGGGAGTGTACTTTACACAGTTGTGGTGGTGCAACGCCAAGCGAACTCCTCTGGGCGTTGCTGCCATACTTGAAAGGCGTCGCCAATATCGCCCGTGGATAAATGGAGGCTGGATAGTTGCGACCATAGTAGCCGGGGGGCTTTTGTGGCTAACATGCAAAGCGGGAACATTAGAGGAGAATCTTGATGACATAATTACCTCTTGGTTTGTTTTCATACCAGCATTTACTTTTATGCTTTGGATAATCATTGGTTCGACCAAACCTGCAGGTGTTCGAATGGCCGAAAGGTGGTTTTCGGGCTTTTACAAGGATGTCCGAAAAATGAAGCGCAGAGAGGTGCGAGAGTTTTGGGTTGAGTTCTTTAAGCGCCTCGTGTGGTTAGATTAAAGGGATGTTCTATAAATTAGCAAATTAAGTTTAACAATAGGAGGTTGTATTTTATATTTCGGTTGCTTTTGTGCCTATTTCGTTATCTTCCTTATCTTTTCTCACTTACAATGCCCGCATTGCGCGCTCGAAATAGATAACGAATATATTCGAAATATCCCACAAAATCAACTCGACCTAATTTTTAGAACCTCCCTAAAATTAAAAACTTTATAGGCTATGAGATTTTTGAAGATTATGGGCTTTATAGGCGTTGCGCTTATGGCTTTGGGAATTATTGATGATTTCTTGTCGTGGTTCGACATTGTATTTATCGAGTCTAATTGGGTGTCTGTGCCGATGATTCTTGTGGGAATGTCACTTGCTGCTGCAGCGGCTACCTGTGCAGAGGAGCAGATACACGAAGAGGTGCTCCGTGAGAGAAGAAAGAGTAGAAACCGCTAAAAAAGACAGTGTTATGGCTTTGGTACTTTCAAAGGAACCTTCAATTTTGCTGGAAAATGACGATGATTATCGCACAGTAATATTCGAGGGTAAGACTATTACCAAGTCGCTCTTTGCCGATATTGATAACTGTGCAGAGTTCACAAAGGTTACAATTCCCGAAAATGTCGTGGGAGTCAGGGGCGATGCTTTTGAGGAGTTTGTCAATCTCCGAGAGGTGGAGATTTGGGGATATGTCTATGAAGTGAACCGCTCGTTGGGTGGAGGTGTAACACTCGATATAAATTGGAAGAAACCAGCCGTACTTGCCGAACATCTTAAGAGCGGAAGCTATGTCGAGATTAAGCGTGCGATGAGTTGGCGCGACTGGAATTAGTTGGCTATATAATCCGCTAAACCTTTTGATATTCCGCAAATAATTCTTAAATTTGTTGAGTGTATTGGTAAAAATAGAGCTATAGCCTAAAAACAAAACATTATAACCCTATGGCACAATTTGAAATTAAGGATGGTGTGGCCATTATTCCAGATGGAACAACAGAGATTGAATGGGGTGCATTCAAAAATTGCTCCTCGCTTGAGAGTGTCACAATCCCTGAGTCGGTAACGAAGATAGGCTATGGTGCTTTCTATGGTTGCACCTCGCTCAAGAGCATCACAATTCCCAATTCTGTAACGGAGATTGGTGGTAGCGCTTTCGATGGTTGCACCTCGCTTGAGAACATTACAATTCCCGATGGTGTAACGGAGATTGGAGGAAGTGCATTCTATGGTTGCACCTCGCTCAAAAGTATTACTATTCCCGAGTTGGTAACGGAGATTGGAGTGCATGCTTTCACTGGTTGCGCCTCGCTTAAGAGTGTCACTATTCCCGAGTTGGTAACAAAGATTGAAGTGTGTACATTCGAAGGTTGCACCTCGCTTGAGAGTATTGTAGTAGCAGATGGTAACTCTGTGTACGATTCTCGTGAGGGGTGTAATGCCATCATCGAAACAACTACAAACACTTTAATTCAAGGTTGCAAAACAACTGTTATCCCCGAGGGTATAACGGAGATTGGAATTTACGCTTTCCGTGATTGCCCCTCGATTGAGAACATTACAATTCCCGATGGTGTAACGGAGATTGCAAGTGAAGCTTTCTATGGTTGCACCTCGCTCAAGAGCATCACAATACCCAATTCAGTAAATAAGATTGGAAGTTACGTTTTCAAGGGTTGCACCTCGCTTGAGAACATTACAATTCCCGAGGGTGTAACGAAGATTGGAGAACGTGCTTTTGAAGGTTGCACCTCGCTCAAAAGTATCACAATTCCCGAGTTGGTAACAGAGATTGGAATTTTCGCTTTCCGTGATTGCACCTCGCTCAAAAGTATCATAATCCCCGAGGGTGTAACAGAGATTGGAGATTCTACATTCTATAATTGTTCCTCGCTTGAGAGTATCACAATTCCCGAGTGTGTAACGGAGATTGGAGAAGCAGCTTTCCGGTATTGCACCTCGCTCAAAAGTATCATAATCCCCGAGGGTGTAACAGAGATTAAAGCGTGTACATTCGAAGGTTGCACCTCGCTTAAGAGTATCACAATACCCAAGTCGGTAAAGAAGATT